>NZ_JBSHJY010000067.1:0-11376 GCF_053619715.1 Agromyces sp. NPDC055520
GTTCCTGCAGAGCTCACCCGAGGAAGCTGCCGCCCTCCCAGGCGGCGGGAGCCGGCGCGAGACCGTCGCGTGTCACCGTCGCCTCGATGAGCCCGTACGGCCGGTCCGCCGCGAAGAACACCTCGCCCGGGTTGTCGAGGTCGAAGGGGCCGAGGTCGACCACGAAGTGGTGCTTGTTCGGCATCGAGAACCGGATCTCGGCGATCTCGGGGTGCACCTCGAGCACGCGCGCGCCCATCTCGAAGAGGGTCGCCTGCAGCGCGGCCGAGTAGCGCTCGGCGAAGGCCTCGAGCAGCAGCGCCCGAACGCTCTCGTACACGGCGTCGAAGTCGACGTCGACGCCGGCGCGGGCGTAGCGCCAGCGGGCCGCGACATCCGTTGCCAGAATCCGGTCGCCCGTCTCCTGCAGGGTCGTGTAGCGGTCCCGGGGAAAGCCCTCGAAGCCCGACTGCGTCGTCTTCAGCACGGTGAGCCCCTCGAGTCCGCCGAGCACGTGCCGCTCGTCGCCGTCCGCGACCACGACGGCCGTGCGCGTCTCCTGTCCCGAACGCACGAAGGCGTGGTCGTGCGCTTCACCGTGCGCCGTGATGCGCTGCCACGCGTAGCTCTCCGCCTCCCAGCGGCCGCCGCTCACCCAGTCGAACGACGACGTGAAGTGCTCGGCCAACCGCAGCAGGAACGCCTCGGGCGACCCGACCCCGTCGCGCGCGAACGCGAAGATCGTGTTCTTCTGCGTATCGGTCGGCACGACGTGCGCGTTGTCGCCCGACAGGTGCGCAGCGGCGAAGTCGCCGCGAAGCCGCGAGGTCACGTTGAGGTCGTTGATCTCGTGCCGATCGGTGTCGCGGGTGACCTTCACGACGCGGACCTCGGCCTTGCCGTACTGGTTCGGTCCGAGCACGATGCCGCCGTCGGTCATGGTGTCTGCGTCCACGGTCTCTCCATCCACGGTCTCTCCATCCGTCGGGTTCTAGCTTCCTCGGTAGGTCGAATAGGCGAAGGGGCTGAGCAGCAGGGGCACGTGGTAGTGCCGCCCGGCCTCGGCGACCTCGAAGTGCAGCACGACCTCGGGATAGAACGTGTCGGTGCCGCGTGCGGCGAAGTACGCGCCGGTGTCGAAGCGCAGGCGGTACTGGCCCGTCGGCACCGATTCGGGTCCGAGGGCGGTCGCGCGGCCGTCGGCGTCGGTGACACCGGCGCCGACGATGATCCAGCCGGATGTCTCGTGCACCGACAATTCGACCGGAACCCCCGCTGCGGGGCGGCCGACGGTCGCGTCGAGCACGTGCGTCGTGATCTGGGAGGTGGTCATGCCGTCAGGGTTCCCTTCAGTCGAAGCGCGGCGATCTCGCGCAACTGCTCGGCGACGACGAGTTCTTCCTCGACGGGCGAGTTGGTCAGCCGCTCGCCGAGCGCCTCGAGCATCTCGCTCGCCGACCGGCCGGCGGCTCGAATGAGGAAGACCCGCCCGAATCGCGCTTCGTAGGCGGCGTTGCCCGCGGCGAGTGCAGCCGCCACGGCCGTGTCGCTCGGGTCGACCCCGGCCTGCTCGCGGCGCGACATGCCCGCCTCGGTGCTCTCACCGTCGGGGCGGCGGCCGATGCGCGGATGGTGCGCGAGCGCGCCCTCGACCTCGTCGGCGGTGAACGGCGACGCGGCCGCCCCGGCCGCCGCCACGAGCTCGTCCATCGAGGCGTAGGGGCGGCCGTCGGCGAGCTGTTCGCCCCAGCGCGGGATGTCGAGGCACGGGCGGAGCACGTCGAGCGCGGACTGACGGTCGACCCGGTTGAATACCTCGAGCCTCACGAGCTGGTCTCCCCTCGGCGCGGCACATGGTGCCGCGCGCTGTCGAGCGCGCTGTCGGGCGTACTGTCGGGCGTACTGTCGGGCGCGCTGGCCCGGCGCAGCGCGCCGTCTCGGCTCAGCAGGCCGTCACGGCGCAGCAGGCGGCCGCGTGCGACGTCCCGGTCGACCCGGCGCCCCGCGAGCAGGGTCGTGCGCACGACCCCGGTGAGTTCGCGCCCGTCGTACGGGCACACGGCGTGGCGGTGCTCTAGCGCGGCGGCGTCGACCGTGAAGGTCTGTTCGGGTGCGAAGACGGCGAAGTCGGCCGCCGCGCCCTCGGCGATGCGGCCCTTGCCCGTGAGGCCGACTCGACGCGCCGGCGCCCCCGACATCCACTCCACGACCCGTTCGAGCGGGATGCCGCGTTCGCGCGCCCCCGTCCACACGAGCGGCAACCCGAGCTGCAACGACGAGATGCCGCCCCAGGCCAGGGCGAAGTCGCCGTGGCCCGCGTACTTCAGTGCGGCCGGCGCGGGCGAGTGATCCGAGACGATGAAGTCGATGGCGCCCGCTTCGAGGCCCGCCCAGAGCGCATCGCGATTCGCGGCCTCGCGGATCGGCGGGCAGCACTTGAACGCCGTAGCCCCGACGGGGATCTCTTCGGCGGCGAGGGTGAGGTAGTGCGGACACGTCTCGACCGAGAGTCGCACGCCCGCGTGCCGGGCGTCGGCGATGCGGCCGAGCGAGTCCGCCGAACTCAGATGCACGATGTGCGCGCGCACCCCCGTGCGAGCGGCGCGTTCGACGACGTCGGCGATCGCCGTGTCTTCGGCCTCACGCGGGCGCGACGCGAGGAAGTCGGCGTACCGGGTGCTGTGCGGGTGCGGCGCCGCCTCGATCACGTGCGCGTCTTCGGCGTGCACGACGAGCAGCGAGTCGGTCGCGGCGAGTTCCGCCATCGCGGCCTCCATCTCGTCGGCCGTCACCGCGGAGAACTCGTCGACCCCCGAATCCAGCAGGAAGCATTTGAACCCGAACACGCCCGCGCTGTCGAGCGGCGCGAGTTCGGCGAGGTTGCCGGGCACGACACCGCCCCAGAATCCGACGTCGACGAAGACCTGCCCTGCGGCGGCCCGCCGCTTCACCTCGAGCGCGTCGGCCGAGGTGGTCGGCGGAATGCTGTTGAGCGGCATGTCGACGATCGTCGTGACGCCGCCCGCCGCCGCGGCGCGCGTCGCAGAGGCGAACCCCTCCCATTCGGTACGGCCGGGTTCGTCGACGTGCACGTGAGTGTCGACGAGCCCGGGGATGAGCACCTCGTCGTCGGCGAGCTGCAGGATCGCCGACCCCGCGAGCGCGGTGCCGAGCGCGGTGCCGAGCGGCGCGATGCGCGCGATGACGCCGTCGCGCACGGCGACCTCGGCCGGCTCGAACCCGTCGCCGAGCAGCACGCGCTCGCCCCGGATCACGAGGTCGAACCCGTCGGTCCCGACCCTCTCGCCGCCATCGGTCGCCCGAGTCATGTGAGCCTGATCTGCCGGTTGACGTCTTTGTAGAGCAGGTAACGGAACGGGCCCGGCCCGCCCGCGTAGCACGCCTGCGGGCAGAACGCCCGGAGCCACATGAAGTCGCCCGCCTCGACCTCGACCCAGTCGTCGTTGAGGCGGTAGACGGCCTTACCCTCGAGCACGAAGAGCCCGTGCTCCATGACGTGGGTCTCGGCGAACGGAATCGTGCCGCCCGGCTGGAAGGTCACGATGTTGACGTGCATGTCGTGCGCGAGGTCGTCGGGGTCGACGAACCGCGTCGTCGCCCAGGCCCCGTTCGTTCCGGGCATCTCGCGTGGCGCGACATCCCGATCGCTCGTGACGAACGAGGCCGGCGCCGCGATGCCGGCGACGGGCTCGTAGGCCTTGCGGATCCATTGGAAGCCCGCGGCCTCGTCGCCCTCGTTCGCGATCGACCACTCGGCGCCGGCGGCGAGGTAGGCGTAGCCGCCCGGCCCCAGCACGTGCCGATCGCCCTCGAGTGCGAGCGAGAGCGAGCCGCTCGTGACGAACACGACGCCCTCGACCCCCGCCTCGGGCTCGGGCCGATCGGCCCCGCCGCCCGGCCCGATCTCGACGATCAGCTGCGAGAAGGTCGTCGCGAAGCCCGCGATCGGCCGCGCGATGATCCACGACCTCGTCGAGGTGAAGCCCGGCAGCTTGCTCGTGACGATGTCGCGCAGCACCCCCTTCGGGATGACGGTGTAGGCCGCTTTCACGATCGCCCGGTCGGTGAGCAATTCGGTCTGGCCGGGCAGCCCGCCCTGCGGGGTGTAGTAGCTCATGGTGACTCCTTCGCGAGCTTCGGGTGGGCGAAGCGCACGAGGCCCCGCCGATCGATGCCGAGGTCGGCGGCGATCTCTGCGTCGGCGAGCGCGCCGCACTCGACGCCGCGCAGCACGTAGCCGGCGAGCGCGCGGGCGGTGGCCGGTTCGTCGAGCACTGCGCGGGCCGCGCCGGCACTGCCGTCACGGCCGCCACCGCCGCCGCCGAGGTAGTCCCGCAGGCGCTCGGCCGCCGCGGCGTACCCCTCGCGGTAGAACCCGTACGTCGCGATGAACCGGGTCGCCAGCTGATGCGGGTGCAGATCCCACCCCTGGAAGAAGCCGCGGTCGAGCGAGCGGCGCACGAGCCGGGCGTGCAGCCGCCAGGCGTCGATAGCGTGGTCGCCGACCGGCAGGATGTTCGTCGACCCGTCGGAGAGTCTGATGCCGGTGCCAGCGGCCGCGAGCTGCATGACCTCTTTCGCGAAGTCGGCGACGGGGTGCTCCATCGACTGGTTCGCCGCCGAGATCGCCAGCGCCGCGCTGTAGTCGTAGGTGCCGTAGTGCAGCCCGCTGATGCGGCCGGGCACGGCGCCGGGCAGTTGCGCGAGCGGCGAGACGCCGTCGTGGCCGAGCACGAGCTGCGGCGTCTCGACCTGCACCTCGAAGCGCAGCCGGCCCTCGGCCAGCCCGTGCGCCCGCTCGAGGGCCGCAGCGATCTCTGCCATGGCCTCGACCTGCGCGACCGTCGAGACCTTCGGCAGCGTCAGCATGAGGCCGTCGGGCAGCGGACCGCGGGCCACGAGGGTCGTCACGAAGAGATCGAGGGTGCGGATGCCGCGCGCCCGCGTCGATGCCTCGAAGCTCTTGAACCGCACGCCGATGAAGGGCGGTGCGAGCCCGGCGGCGACCGTCGCGGCGACGCGTTCGGCCATGCGCCATGCGTCGGCGTCTTCGACTTCGTCACCGCGATCGCCGTAGCCGTCTTCGAAGTCGAGCCGCAGGTCTTCGATCGGCTCGCGTTCGAGCTTGTCGCGCACGGCGGGCACGACGGCGTCGACGAGCGCCGCATCGAGGCCGACGCGCACGGCGAGCGCCTCGAGGCCGCCTGCGGATTCGGCCGCGGCGAGCGCCGCAGCGCCCCACTCGGCGGGCAGACCGGCGACGTACCGGTCGGCCGGAACGTAGACGGTGTGCACGGGCTGGCGCGAGCCGTCGTCGCCGGGGTAGGCGTCCGCGAGCAGCGCGTCGGTCGCGGCGAGGCGTCGGTCGACCGCGGCGAGGTCGCGTGCGGTCAGCGCGGTGCGGGGGGCGGGTGCGGCGCGCGCGCTGCGGACGTGGGCCATGGCTCAGCCGAGAAGCTCGTAGGCGGGCAGGGTGAGGAAGTCGGTGTACTCGGGCGACAGGCAGAGCTCGGCGATGAGGGCCGCGGCCGGCTCGTAGCAGGCCGCGAACAGCTCGGCGTCGACGTTGCCGCGCAGCCGTTCGACCTCTTCGGCGAGCGCGCTGCGCACGAGCTCGGGGGTCGCCCTGCGACCGGTGTCGGCGTAGACCACGCCGCCCCGCAGCTGCTGCCACACCTGCGACCGCGAGATCTCCGCGGTCGCGGCATCCTCCATCAGATTGTGGATCGCGACCGCGCCGTTGCCCGAGAGCCAGACCGCGGTGTAGACGACGGCCACCGAGAGGTTCGCGTGCAGACCCGCCTCGGTGACCTCGCCCCCGGTCGAGGCGACGTCGAGCAGCTCGCGGGCGGTCACCGCGACCTCGGGCCGTTGCCGATCGAGCTGGTTCTCGCGGTCGCCGAGCACCTCGTCGAAGACCTCCATGCAGATCGGTACGAGGTCGGGGTGCGCGACCCACGAGCCGTCGAACCCGTCGTGCGCCTCGCGCAGCTTGTCGGCGCGCACCTTGTCGAAGGCCGCGCGCGTGGCCTCGGGGTCGTTGCGGTTCGGCACCGCCGCGGCCATGCCGCCCATCGCGACGGCGCCGCGGCGGTGGCAGGTCTGCACGAGCAGCTCGGTGTAGGCGCGCATGAACGGCGCGGTCATCGCGATCTGCGAGCGGTCGGGCAGCACGAATGCGTCGCCCGCGTCGCGGAACACCTTGAGCATGCTGAAGAGGTAGTCCCACCGGCCGGCGTTCAGCCCCGACGCGTGCTCGCGAAGCTCGAAGAGGATCTCGTGCATCTCGAAGGCCGCGGGGATCGTCTCGATGAGCACGGTCGCGCGCACGGTGCCGCGCGGAATCCCGAGCGCCTCCTGCGCGAACACGAAGACGTCGTTCCAGAGCCGCGCCTCGAGGTGGCTCTCGAGCTTCGGCAGGTAGTAGTACGGGCCGCGGCCGCTCGCGATGAGCAACTGCGCGGTGTTGAAGAAGTGCAGCCCGAAGTCGGCGAACGACGCCGCGACCGGCTCGCCATCGACGAGCACATGCCGCTCGGGCAGATGCCACCCGCGCGGGCGGGTGACGACGGTCGGCAGCTCCGCGTCGGTGCGCAGCGCATACTCCCTGCCGTCGGGCGCGGTGAACGCGAGCGTGCCGCGGGCGGCGTCGCGGAGGTTCAGCACCCCGCCGACGACGTTGTCCCACGTCGGGCTCAAGGCGTCTTCGAAGTCGGCGAGCCAGACCCTGGCGCCGGAGTTCAGCGCGTTGATCGCCATCTTCGGCGGCGACGCCGGGCCGGTGATCTCGACGCGTCGGTCGCGCAGGGCATCGGGGGCGGATGCCACGTGCCAATCGCCGACCCGCACTGCGCGGGTCTCGGGGAGGAAGTCGAGCGACCCCTCCCCGGCGGCGATCGCCGCACGACGCGTCGACCGGTCGGCGAGCAGGCGCCGGCGGGCGGCGTCGAAGCGGCGGTGCAGCTGCTCGACGAAGTCGAGGGCATCGGGGCTCAGGATCTGCTCGCCGCCGTCGACCGTGCTCGTCGTGATCTCGATCACAGGCGGTACCTCCCACTTCGTCGTGGTTCGCGGGCGCGGCGCGCATTCAGTTCATCATCGTCGGCTCTGCGTCGCGGGCGCAATGACCACGGGAGTGTCGACGCGTAGACTCTGACCACCGAGTCGCCGACGGCGACCCGGAGCCAACGCAGCGCCGCGGAGGAGTTCGACCATGGATGACATCGCCGTGACCGTCAACGGTCGGCGACGCCCGCTGCTCGCGGCCGTGCACACGAACGCCCTCGACTGGCTGCGCGAGATCGGCCTGTCGGGCGCCAAAGAGGGCTGCGCCGAGGGCGAGTGCGGGGCGTGCGCGATGCTGCTCGCCACGCCCGACGACCGGGGCGGCACGGCGTGGACCGCGGTGAACGCCTGCCTCGTGCCCGCTGCGGCACTGAACGGGCAAGAGGTCGTGACCGCCGAGGGGCTCGGCTCCCCCGAGGCGCTGCATCCCGTGCAGCAGGGGCTCGCGAGCGCCGGCGGCTCGCAGTGCGGGTATTGCACGCCGGGCTTCGCGTGCAGCATGGCCGACGAGTACTACCGCGCCGACCGCGCACCCGCCGCCGAGGGCGAGGGTGAGGACGAGGGGCACGCCGAGCACGGACCCAACGGGTTCGACCTGCATGCGCTCAGCGGCAACCTCTGCCGGTGCACGGGCTACCGGCCCATCCGCGATGCCGCGTACGAGCTCGGCTCACCGGCCGAGGGCGACGCACTCGCCGAGCGCCGTGCCCGACCTGCACCCGCCGCGGTGCCGACCGAACTGCGATCGAACGCCGGCCGATTCATCCGCCCGGCGAGCCTCGACGAAGCCCTCGGCCTGCTTCGCGACGAGCCCGGCGCGCTCGTCGTCGCGGGCGCCACCGATGTCGGCGTCGAGGTGAACCTGCGCGGGCTGCGCCCGCCCCTCGTCGTCGCGATCGAGCGGCTCGACGAGCTGCGCACGCTCTCGATCGGCGACGACGTGATCGAGGTCGGCGCGGCGCTCACCCTGTCCGAGGTCGAGCGCCGGCTCGACGGCGGCGTGCCGCTGCTCGCCCAGCTGCTGCCGCAGTTCGCCTCGCGCCTCATCCGCAACCGCGCGACGTTCGGCGGCAACCTCGGCACGGGTTCGCCCATCGGCGACACCCCGCCGGCGCTGCTCGCGCTCGGCGCCCGCCTCGTGCTCGCCTCGAGCACGGGCGAGCGCGAGATCGAGCTCGCCGACTACTTCACGGGCTACCGCCAGACGCTGCGCCGACCCGACGAGCTCATCCGAGCCGTGCGCATCCCGTTGCCGCTCGCGAACGTCGCCGCGTTCCACAAGATCGCCAAGCGCAGGTTCGACGACATCTCGAGCGTCGCCCTCGGCTTCGCGCTCGACGTCGACGACGGCGTCGTCACGTCGGCCCGCATCGGCCTCGGCGGGGTGGCGGCCACGCCGCTGCGCGCGCTCGCCACCGAGGCGGCGCTCGTCGGCAGGCCGTGGAACGCCGACACCGTGCGCGCCGCGGCGAAGGTGCTGGCGGCCGAGGGCACCCCGATCTCCGATCATCGGGCCTCGAGCGACTACCGCTCGTTCATGCTCGGCACCGCGCTCGTGAAGCTCCACCGCAGCACCGCCCTCGCGAGTGAGGTGCCGGCATGAGTGCGCTCGCCGACCGTCCGGCCAACCCCGTCGTCGGGCTCCGCGCGGCCCACGAGAGCGCGGCGCTGCACGTCACGGGCGCCGCGATGTACACCGACGACCTCGCTGCGCACACCGCCGGGGTGTTGACCGCGTGGCCCGTGCAGTCGACCGAGGCGCACGCCCGCGTGCGGGTCGACGTCGCCCCGGCGTACGACGTGCCCGGCGTCGTACGGGTGCTCACGGCCGATGACGTGCCGGGCGTCAACGACGCCGGCATCAAGCACGACGAGCCGCTCTTCCCGAGCGAGGCGATGTACACGGGTCACGCCCTCGTCTGGGTGCTCGGCGAGACGCCCGAGGCGGCGCGACTCGGCGCCGCAGCGGTGCGCGTCTCGTATGAACGCCTGCCGTCGATCGTCACCGTCGCCGAGGCGATCGCGGCCGACTCGTACCAGGGCATCGCCCGCACCGTCGCACGCGGCGACGCATCGGCGGCGATAGCCGGCTCGGCGCGCGTCTTCGAAGGCGTCTGCGAGGTCGGCGGTCAAGAGCACTTCTACATCGAGACGCAGGCCTCGCTCGCGGTGCTCGATTCCGAGGGCCAGTACTTCGTGCAGAGCTCGACGCAGCACCCCTCCGAGACGCAGGAGATCGTCGCCCACGTGCTCGGCGTTCCGTCGAACCGGGTCACCGTGCAGTGCCTGCGCATGGGCGGCGCGTTCGGCGGCAAAGAGATGCAGCCGCACGGGTTCGCCGCCATCGCCGCGCTCGGCGCGAAGCTCACCGGCCGGCCGGTGCGACTGCGGCTGAACCGCACGCAAGACATCACGATGACCGGCAAGCGCCACCCGTTCCACATCGAGTGGCGGGCGGGGTTCTCCGACGACGGGCTGATCGAGGCGCTCGAGGCCACCCTCACCGCCGACGGCGGCTGGAGCATCGACCTCTCGGAACCCGTGCTCGGCCGGGCGCTCTGCCACATCGACAACGCCTATTGGATCCCGAACGTGCACGTGCACGGGCGCATCGCGAAGACGAACAAGACCTCGCAGACCGCGTTCCGCGGCTTCGGCGGGCCGCAGGGCATGTTCCTCATCGAAGACGTGCTCGGCCGCGTCGCCCCGGTGCTCGGCATCGAGCCGGCCGAACTGCGGAGACGGAACTTCTACCGCCCGGGCCAGCACACGCCGTACGGGCAGCTCGTGAAAGACGCCGAGCGGCTGCCGGCGATCTGGGATCAACTCGTCGAGGAGGCCGATCTCGAGGCCCGCCGCCGCGAGGTCGCCGAGTTCAACGCGGCGCACCCCGACTCGAAGTGGGGGCTCGCGATCACCCCCGTGAAGTTCGGCATCTCGTTCAACTTCTCGGCGTTCAACCAGGCCGGTGCGCTCGTGCTCGTCTACAAAGACGGCTCGGTGCTCGTCAACCACGGCGGCACCGAGATGGGCCAGGGCCTGCACACGAAGATGCTGCAGGTCGCGGCGACTGCACTGGGCGTGCGCCTCGATCAGGTGCGGCTCGCCCCGACCCGCACCGACAAGGTGCCGAACACCTCGGCGACCGCCGCCTCGTCGAGCAGCGACCTCAACGGCGGTGCCGTGAAAGACGCCTGCGAGCAGATCCGCGCCCGGATGGCTGATGTCGCCGGCCGACTGCTCGATGTCGACGCACGAGACGTGCGCTTCGAGGGCGGGTTCGTCACCGGGCTCGGCAACGTCGACGGGCGGCTCACCTTCGCCGAGGTCGCGAACGCGGCGTACCTGCAGCGCGTGCAGCTCTCGGCGGCGGGCTACTACCGCACCGAAGGGCTGCACTGGAACCCCGATCTGATGCAGGGCTCCCCGTTCAAGTACTTCGCGTACGGCGCCGCCGCGACCGAGGTCGAGGTCGACGGCTTCACGGGTGCCACGCGGGTGCGCCGCGTCGACATCGTGCACGACGTCGGCGACTCGCTCTCGCCCATGCTCGACCTCGGCCAGCTCGAGGGCGGCTACGTGCAGGGCGTCGGCTGGCTCACGCTCGAAGAGCTGCGCTGGGACGAGACCGACGGTCCGAACCGCGGTCGCCTGTTGACGCAATCGGCGAGCACCTACAAGCTGCCGAGCTTCTCGGAGATGCCCGAGGTGTTCAACGTGCGCCTCTTCGAGAACGCGCGCGAAGACGGCGCGGTCTACGGCTCGAAGGCCGTCGGCGAGCCGCCGCTCATGCTCGCGTTCAGCGCCCGCGAGGCGATCCGCGCGGCGGTGGGCGCGTTCGGGCCGGCCGGCCACAGCGTCGAACTCGGCTCGCCGGCGACGCCCGAGACCGTGTTCTGGGCCGTCGAGGCGGCGCGAGCCGCAGCGACAGCGGCACCCGCGTCCACAGCACCGGGGGCAGCGGCACCTGCGGTACCCCGAGCGGCACCCGCACCCGCGGCGCCCGATCGGGTACCGACCGCCGCGCCCGGGTCCTAGCCCGCACCGGCGCCATGGACTGGCTCGAGGCCCTGCAACGGCTCCGCGACGCGCGAACGCCGGCGGTGCTCGTCACGATGGCGATGGTGCGCGGCCATGCTCCCCGCAACGGCGGGGCGAAGATGGTCGTCGCGCCCGACTCGGTGTTCGGCACGGTCGGCGGCGGCAACCTCGAGCAGACCGCGATCGATCGCGCTCGCGCGATGCTCGCCTCGGCGGCCGCCGAGCCCGAGCTGCTCACGCTGACCCTCAGCGATCGGGCGACCACCGAGC
>NZ_JBSHJY010000068.1:0-10668 GCF_053619715.1 Agromyces sp. NPDC055520
GCGCCCGGGCCGGGCGCGGCATCCGTCAACCGCTCGGTCAGCGGATCAGGGTGCCATCAGCCCGAGAGCGGTCGGCAGCCACGTCGAGAGCGCCGGAACGAACGCCACGATGAACAGGCCCACGCAGAGCGCAGCGAAGAAGGGCCAGATGCGCCCGACGGAACGGTCCACGACTGGTGACCGGCAGCGCCCCGGGCGTCTGCCGCCGCCCTCACCGCAACAGCGCGCAACCGTGAGCACAGCTCACACTACGCTGGAAGACGAACCCAATCCCTGTGTCGAGGAGATCTCCGTGCCTGTCACCCCTTCAGCAAACATCGGCGTCGTCGGCCTCGCGGTCATGGGGTCGAACCTCGCCCGAAACCTCGCGAGCCGCGAGGGCAACACCGTCGCGGTGTTCAACCGCTCGCCCGAGCGCACGCACACGCTGACGAGCGAGCACCCCGAGGCCGGGTTCGTCGCCTCCGAGAGCTACGACGACTTCGTCGCCTCGCTCGCCAAGCCCCGCACGGCGATCATCATGGTGCAAGCGGGCAAGGGCACCGACGCGGTCATCTCCGAACTCGTCGCCCGCTTCGAGCCGGGCGACATCATCGTCGACGGCGGCAACGCGAACTTCCACGACACGATCCGCCGCGAGGGCGAGATCGCGCCCACCGGCATCCACTTCGTCGGCACCGGCATCTCGGGCGGCGAAGAGGGCGCGCTCAACGGCCCGTCGATCATGCCCGGCGGCACCGCCGAGTCGTACGAGACGCTCGGCCCGATCCTCGCGTCGATCGCGGCCCGTGCTCCCGAAGACGGCGCGCCGTGCGTGACGCACGTCGGCACCGACGGCGCCGGCCACTTCGTCAAGATGGTGCACAACGGCATCGAGTACGCCGACATGCAGCTCATCGCCGAAGCGTACGACCTCATCCGCCAGGGCACCGGCAAGTCGCCCGCCGAGATCGCCGACATCTTCGCCGAGTGGAACACGGGCGAGCTCGAGAGCTATCTCATCGAGATCACGGCAGAGGTGCTGCGACAGACGGATGCCGCGACCGGCGCGCCCCTCGTCGACGTCATCCTCGATTCGGCCGGCGCCAAGGGCACCGGCGCCTGGACGGTGCAGAACGCACTCGACCTGGGCGTACCCGTCTCGGGCATCGCCGAGGCCGTCTTCGCGCGCAGCCTCTCGTCGCAGCGCGGCCAGCGTGCCGCCGCCGCCGAACTGCCCGGCCCGTCGGGCGCCTTCGCCGTCGCCGACTCGGCGGCGTTCATCGAAGACGTGCGCCAGGCGCTCTACGCCTCGAAGATCATCGCCTACTCGCAGGGCTTCGACGAGATCATCGCGGGAGCCGCGCAGTACGGCTGGGACGTCAAGAAGGGCGACATCGCCCGCATCTGGCGTGCCGGCTGCATCATCCGCGCCCGATTCCTGAACCGCATCGCCGAGGCCTACGCCGAGAACCCCGAACTCGTCGCCCTCGTCGTCGCCCCGTACTTCCGCGACGCCGTGACCGGCGCCCAGGAGGCGTGGCGGCGCGTGGTCGTGGCGGCCGCGCAGTCGGGCATCCCCGCGCCGGCGTTCAGCTCGTCCCTCGCGTACTACGACGGTCTGCGCGCCCCGCGCCTGCCGGCCGCGCTCGTGCAGGGTCAGCGCGACTTCTTCGGAGCGCACACGTATCAGCGCGTCGACAAGCCGGGCGTCTTCCACACCCTCTGGTCGGGCGACCGCACCGAGATCGAGACCACGCCCTCCTCGCACTGAGACGACTGAGACCGACGGGCGGTACCGAGCAAGCGGGCGACGATGCGCGAACCGAAGTGGCGTGACGAGGGCGAAGAACCCGACTACCGGTTCACGCTGGCCAACGAGCGCACCTTCCTCGCGTGGATCCGCACGGCGCTCGCCCTCCTCGCGGGCGGCGTGCTGCTGCACCAGTTCGCGACCGAGCTCGATCCCCGATTCGTCGTCACGGTGCTCTCGACGGGGCTCGGGGTCGTCGCCGCGGTGCTCAGCGTCATGTCGTACACCCGCTGGCGCGCCAACGAGATCGCGATCCGACGCGGCCGCCCGCTGCCGCTCAGCTGGGTGCTGCCGGGGCTCGCCGCGGTATGCCTGCTGACGAGCGCCGTGCTCGTGGTGCTGCTGCTGGTGGCGTGACCGACATGGCCGCGCACCGCGTTCCCGCCACGGGCGATCCGGGCCTCCAACCCGAACGCACGGCGCTCTCGTGGAGTCGCACCGCCCTCGCGCTCGCCGTCAACGCCCTGCTCGCGATGCGCGCGGGTTTCGTGGCCGGCGAGCCCGGGCTCGTGATGGTCGGGGCCGTGCTGTTCGCGGCATCCGGAGCTGCCGTCGCCGTCGGCACCGTACGGCGGCGGCAGCTCACCGGCCACCGCCTCGTCATCACTCCCCCGCGCGGAGCGCTCGTGGGGGTCGCCGCGGCGACACTTCTGGCGAGTCTCGGCGGCGTCGCCTCGATCTTCGCGGACGGCCGCGCATGAGCGAACCGCACCCCGAACTGCTGGGCGACGACGACGAGAGCGACCGCGGCCCGGTCTACGGCGATCGGCGCCGACGGGCCATCCGCATCACGGTGCTCGTCGCGCTGTGCGCGATGCTCGCCCCCGTCGTGCTCTCGATCTTCGGCACGGCCCAGTCGGCGGCGCAGCGTGCGTGCGCGGTCTACGCGGTGCAATTCGACACGGATGCCGCGGGCGCACGAGCCTCGTTCGAGCTGTTCGCCCATGGCGGGCCGGGCTGGCAGTGCTTCGCCGTGAACGACTCCGGAGGCGAGACGCTCATCGCCGAGCTCGGGCTCCTGCCGGGCGCCCCTCGCCCCGTCGACCCCGACGAGCGACACGCTTGACCCGCTCCTCCCCTCCTCCTCGTGGGTTGAGGAGGCGCGCCGGCGCCCGCCGAGCCCGCGCCTCGGTCGAACGACGACCGCGCTGAGGTATCTTGACATCAAGAGACTTCGGAGGCCTGATGCTGCACCACGTCCAACTCGCCTGCCCGCCTGGGCAGGAGGCCGCGCTTCGCGACTTCTACGTCGGCGTGCTCGGCTTCTCCGAACTCGAGAAGCCCCCGGTGCTCGCCGGTCGAGGAGGTTGCTGGTTCCGTGGGCACGACATCGAGCTGCACCTCGGCGTCGACCCCGACTTCCGCCCCGCGACGAAGGCGCACCCCGGGCTTCTCGTGACGGGGCTCGACGAGTGGGCGGGCCGGCTCCGCGACGCCGGGTACCCGGTGCGGTTCGACGACGACTTCCCGGGGATGCGTCGCTTCTACAGCGAAGACTGCTCGGGCAACCGGCTCGAATTCCTCGAACCCGTCGGCTGACTCCCGGCGCCGACGCACGCTCTCCCGGTGGCCCGATACGCCCGCTCCTCAGCCGGCGGAGCCCGCCTCTGCCTCGCTCTCGGGCAGGAACACCCGCTTGTACGCACGCCCGTCGGGCAACTCGACCGTCTGCGCCTCGAGCAACCCGCGCGTGACCCGCTGGTAGATCGCCTGCGGCGTCACGCCGAGCTTCGCCGCGGCCTCGGCGACCGAGAGCCCGGGCAGGTCGGTCGGCACGCTCGACGGGCGGTCGCGCTTCCGCTTGCGGCTCGCCTCGTGCCGCGCCTCGATCTCGCCGTCGTCGCCCGCCCACCGGTACTTCGCGGCCGAAGGGCTGAGGCCCGCGGCATCCGCGATCTCATCCCAGTTGCGCCCGGCTGCGAGGGCCTCGCGCACCGAGGCGAGCGAGGCCGGGTCGGCTTCGAGGGCCGCGACGAGCGAGCGGATGCCTCGGAGCCGCTCGAGGGGCGAAGCATCCGTGTCGTCGTCGCCGACGGTCGAATCTGCGGAACCGCCACCGTGCAGCGCGTCGAGCGCGACGAGCTCGGCGAGCGCACGGGCCGACTGGACGGAGAGGAACGACACGGCAGCCCGGTCAGCCGTTCAACAGGCCGTTGCGCACCTCGCGCCGCAGCACCTTGCCGATGAGCGACTTCGGCAGCTCGTCGGCCTGCACGATGCGCCTCGGCACCTTGTAGGGCGTGAGTCCGTCGCGCGCGAAGTCGCGCAGCGCCGCCTCATCGAGGGTCGCGCCGTCGCGCAGCACGACGACGGCGACGACCTGCTCACCCGAGTGCTCGTCGGGCAGGCCCACGACCGCGGCCTCCTCGACGTCGGGGTGGGCGCGCAGCGCCTCTTCGACCTCGCTCGGCGCGACGTTGAAGCCGCCCGTGATGATGAGCTCTTTGATGCGGTCGACGACGCGCACGAAACCCTCGTCGTCGATCGCGACGATGTCGCCCGTGCGGTACCAGTCGGCGCCGCCGTCGGTCGCGGGCACGAAGACCGCCTCGGTCTCCTCGGGCTTCTTCCAGTAGCCCGAGAACACCTGCGGGCCGCGCACGATGAGTTCGCCTTCTGCACCCGCCGCGACGTCGGTGTCGGGCGACTCGGGGTCGACGACGCGCACTTCGGTCGAGGGCAGCGGCAGGCCGACGGTGCCGGCCTTGCGGTTCGGCGCGACGGGGTTCGCCATGAGCACGGGCGAGCACTCCGAGAGGCCGTACCCCTCGACGAGGTACCCGCCGGTCAGCGCCTCCCAGGGCTCGACGACCTCGGCCGAGAGCGGCATCGCCCCCGAGATCGCGATGCGGATGCCCTCGAGCGAGACCCCCGCGGCGACCGCGGCCTTCGTGAGCCGGTCGTAGATCGGCGGCACCGCCGGCAGGAACGTCGGCGGGTGCTTCTTCACGACCTTGAGCACGAGATCGGGATCGAACTTCGGGAACAGCACCAGCCGGGCGCCCATGCTCATCGCGAAGGTGAGGCAGAGGGTGAGCCCGTAGGCGTGGAACATCGGCAGCACCGCGTAGACGACCGAGGTGCCGCGTTCGATCTCGGGCACCCACGAACGCGCCTGGGCGGCGTTGGCGCCGAGGTTGCCGTGGGTGAGTGTGGCGCCCTTGGGGCTGCCCGTCGTGCCGCTCGTGTACTGGATGACGGCGACATCGGAGACCTCGGGCCCGATGATGTGCTCGTCGATCGGCTCGGCGCCGACGATCTTCTGCCACGGCGTCGTGCCGCGCACGCTCGTCGTGAGGGCGGCACGCGACTCGCGGGCCTTGGCGATCGGCAGGCGCAGCATCGCACGCATCGTGAAGGGCATGGCCCGGGTCACGTCGACCGAGATGATCGTCTGCACCGCGACATCCGCTGGGAACGCCTGAATGGTCTCGACGACGTTGTTCCAGGCGATGGCGACGCGCGCGCCGTGGTCTTCGAACTGGTGGCGCAGCTCGCGCGGCGTGTACAGCGGGTTGTGCTCGACGACGATCGCGCCGAGCCGCAGCACCGCGTAGAACGCCACGATGTGCTGCGGGCAGTTCGGCAGCACGAGCGCGACCGGGTCGCCCTTCTGCACACCGAGCAGACGCAGCCCCTCGGCCGCGCGCTCGATCTGCTCGCCGAGCTCGGCGTAGCTCGTCGTGCGCCCGAAGAACTCGAGTGCGACGTTGTCGGGGTAGGTCTCGACCGAGGCGCGGATCAGGTCGGCGAGCGAGCCCGTCTCAGTGGGGAGATCGGTCGGCACCCCCTCGGCGTAGCTCGTGAGCCAGGGGCGAGGCGTCGTGATCGCCATGAGCCGGCCTCCTATGCCGCGCCGTCGAACAGGCTCGTGACCGAGCCGTCTTCGAAGACCTCATGGATCGCCCGGGCGAGCAGCGGTGCGATCGGCAGCACCGTCAGACGATCCCATCGCTTCTCGTCGGGGATCGGCAGAGTGTCGGTGACGACGACGCGGTCGATGAAGTCGGACTGCAGGATCTCGGTGGCCGGGTCGGAGAACACCGCGTGGGTCGCGGCGACGACGACGCCGGTCGCGCCGGCCGCCTTGAGCGCCTCTGCGGCCTTCACGATCGTGCGGCCCGTGTCGATGAGGTCGTCGACGAGCAGGCAGATGCGACCCTCGACCTGTCCGACGATCTCGTGCACCGAGACCTGGTTCGGCACGAGCGGGTCGCGGCGCTTGTGGATGATGGCGAGCGGCACACCGAGCTTGTCGCTCCAGATGTCGGCGACGCGCACGCGGCCCATGTCGGGCGAGACGACCGTCAGCGTCGCGGGGTCGAGCGAGTTCTTGAACTCCTCGAGCAGTACGGGCATGGCGAAGAGGTGGTCGACGGGACCGTCGAAGAATCCCTGGATCTGCGCGGCGTGCAGGTCGATCGACATGATGCGGTCGGCCCCCGCCGCCTTGAAGAGGTCGGCGACGAGTCGGGCCGAAATGGGTTCGCGGCCCCGGCCCTTCTTGTCTTGCCGGGCATAGGGGTAGAACGGGGCGACCACCGTGATGCGCTTGGCCGAGGCGCGCTTCAGCGCATCGATCATGATGAGCTGCTCCATGAGCCACTCGTTGATGGGCGCGGTGTGCGACTGGATGACGAACGCGTCGCACCCGCGCACGCTCTCGTCGTAGCGTGCGTAGATCTCGCCGTTCGCGAAGGTGCGCGCATCGGTCGGCACGAGGTCTGCGCCGAGTTCGGCTGCGATCTCGTTGGCCAGCGACGGGTGCGCCCGCCCCGACACCAGTACGAGGCGTTTCGAGCCGGTGGTCTCGATTCCCGACATGTCTCGGTGTGTCCTCTCCACCCGCCTCGGCCGGTGCGTCAGTCGGCGGCGGGGCCTGTCGCGTCGCCGGCGGCAGCGGCTGCCTCGGCAGCCGCGGTGCCCGCGCGATGCGTCTGGACCCATCCCTCGATATTGCGTTGCGGCGCCACGTTCACGGCGAGTGCACCGGCGGGCACGTCTTTGCGGACGACCGTGCCGGCGCCCGTGTAGACGCCGTCACCAATCCTAACGGGCGCGACGAACACGCCGTGCGAGCCCGTGCGCACGTGCGAGCCGATCTCGGTGCGGTGTTTGTTCACGCCGTCGTAGTTCGCGGTGATCGAGCCGGCGCCGACGTTCGACTGCTCGCCGATCGTGGTGTCGCCGATGTAGCTGAGGTGCGGCACCTTGCTGCCCTCGCCGATGTTCGCGTTCTTCGTCTCGACGAACGCGCCGATCTTGCCGTCGGCGCCCAGCACGGTGCCGGGCCGCAGGAACGAGAACGGCCCGACGGTGGCCCCCGCCCCGACGACCGCGAGGGTGGCGTCGCTGCGCTTGACCTCGGCGTTCTCGCCGATCTCGCAGTCGACGAGGGTCGTGTCGGGGCCGACGACCGCACCCGTGGCGATGACGGTGGCGCCCTTCAGCTGCGTGCCGGGGCGGATCGTGACGTCGGGCTCGATGCGCACGGCGAGGTCGATCCACGTCGTCGCGGGGTCTTCGATCGTGACGCCGTTCAGCTGCCAGCCGCGCACGATGAGGGCGTTCAGTCGGGCCGCGGTCTCGGAGAGCTGCGCACGGTCGTTGATGCCCGCGACGAGCCACGGCTCGGAGACCGGCACGGCCTCGACCTCGGAGCCGGCGTCGCGCAGCAGGCCGATCACGTCGGTGAGGTACTTCTCGCCCTGTGCATTGTCGGTCGTGAGGTTCGCGAGCTGGTCGCGCAGAGCGGCCGCGCCGAAGGCGTAGATGCCCGCGTTGATCTCGTCGATGGCCCGCTCTTCGGCGCTCGCGTCCTTCTGCTCGACGATGCGGTCGAAGAGACCGGCCGCGTCGCGCACGACGCGCCCGTAGCCGGTCGGGTCGTCGTAGACGGCAGAGAGCACGGATGCCTCCGCGGCATCCGCGCGATGCTGCCCGAGGAAGGCGGCGAGCGTGTCGGCGTTCAGCAGCGGCACGTCGCCGTTCAGCACGAGCACCTCGCCGTCGAAGTCGGCGGGCAGGGCGGCGAGCGCCTGCTCGACGGCGCGGCCCGTGCCGGGGATCTCGTCTTGGTCGACGATGATCGCGCCCGGCAGCTCGCGCTCGACGACCGCGGCCACGAGGTCGCGCTCGTGCCGCACGACCGCGACGATGTGCACGGCGTCGAGCGCCCGCGCCGTGGCGAGCACGTGCGCCACGATCGGGGCGCCGGCGAGCGGGTGCAGCAGCTTCGGCAGCGCCGACTTCATGCGCGTGCCCTGCCCGGCGGCGAGAACGATGATGGCGAGGTTCTGGTCGGTCATGCGCGCAAGTTCCTATCGGTGCAGTCTGTGCGACGGCTCCGCCACCAGGATTCGAACCTGGACCGAACAGCTCCAAAGGCTGCCGTGCTGCCGTTACACTATGGCGGATCGCGCGGGCTCGGCCCGTGCGCGACAACCAGTCTGCCATGAGCCGGCGCTGCTTTCGTGTGCGAAGGGGTGCAGCCCGGCGGCATCCACCGGTGGCCGCGCCGGTCTGCAGCGGCCGGCAGTCGCCGCGCGCGATAATGGCAGGATGACCCATGCTGATGAGGTCGACCGGATCGTCGACGACTGGGAGCGCGAGCGCCCCGACCTCGACTTCGCCCCACTGCAGGTGCTCTCGCGCGTCGCGCGGCTGGCGAAGCACCTCGACCGGGCCAGGCGGCAGGCCTTCACCCGGTCGGAGCTGGAGTCGTCGGAGTTCGACGTGCTCTCGGCCCTGCGGCGCGCCGGCGCGCCGTACCGGCTCTCGCCCAAGCAGTTGCTGCAGCAGACGCTCGTCTCGAGCGGCACCATGACCAATCGCATCGACCGGCTCGTCGAGCGCGGGCTCGTGACGCGCCAGACCGACCCGAACGACGGCCGCGGCATCCTCGTCGAGATGAGCGGCGCAGGGCTCACCCGGGTCGACGCGGCGATCACGCGCCTGGTCGACGCCGAGGCCGAGTTGCTCGGCAGCCTGCCCGCCGCCGAGCAGAAGCGGCTGGCCGGTCTGCTGCGCAAGCTCAGCCTCGGGTTCGACTGACGAGCGTTCCGTCGGGCGCACACGTTCTTCGGTCGCGCACTCGGGCGGTCAGGATGCCTCTGGCGCTCGACTCCGTGAGTGAGCGCGATCGCGGCGAGACCTTCTGACGAATTCCTCGAACATACGTTCGAATTTTGGTAGGATCGCATCATGACGATCGTCGCCTCGAATGCCAGCTCAGCCGGTATTTCCGTGCGTCGCGACGTGCAGATCGACGAGGGTGAGCTCTCGCCGTACGCGATCGCCCAGAACGGCCTGTCCGAACTCGTCTCCGCGGCCGTGCACGCGCAGCGCGTGGAGGCGATGCACGCGGCGATGTTGGTCGACCTGATCTTCCTGACCGTCACGTACGCGCTTCACGCGGAGCAGGCGTTCGTCGCCCCGACGCTCTCGCCCGAGCGGCGACGAGAGATGGCCCACCGCAGCGTCACCGCCGAACTGGCGACGGCGCTTCGCATGCCCGAGCGCACGATGCAACGCCAGATCGACGACGCATGGGCGCTGTCGACGCAGCTTCCCGTGACTCTCTCAGCACTACGCTGCGGTGAGATCAGCCTGCAGCACGCCCGGGTCATCGTCGAAGCGACCGTCGGACTCGACGATGACCCTCGACTGCGCGACGATCTCGATCGGGAGCTCACCGCCCTCGCTGCCGACCAGACCGCGGCGACTCTGCGCCGCAAGGCGCGGTCGATTCGCGAGCAGCTCCAGGCGACGACGATCGCCGAGCGGCACCTCGCCGCGCGGGCCGAGCGAAGGGTCGAACTCGAGCCGGCACACGACGGCATGGCCTGGTTGCACGCGTACCTTCCCGTGTCCGACGCGCTGCTCATCAGAGACCGACTCGATCGGGCCGCGGTCGACATCGACGATGCGCGCAGCGCAGATCAGCTCCGTGCCGACCTCGCACGCGATCTCCTGCTGTACGGCACGCTCGCCGACGATTCCGTGTTCGCCGCTGCCTGCGAGCGGGTGCGTCCGAGCGTCCACGTCACCGTACCGGTACTGACACTCATGGGTCTGTCGTCAGCGCCCGCCATGCTCGAGGGGTACGGCCCGATCGACCCCGAGACGGCACGTCGCCTCGCCGCCCGCGCCCCGTCGTTCGTACGTCTGCTCACTCATCCCGTCACCGGCACCGTGCTCGATGTCGACCGCACGAGCTATCGACCCCCGGCCGACCTGCGGCGTTGGCTCCGCGTGCGCGATGAGACGTGTCGATTCCCCGGCTGCAACCGCAGCGCAGTGCGGTGCGAGCTCGACCACGGCATCGACTGGCACTGCGACGGCCGAACCGCGTGCGATAATCTCGCCCACTTGTGCGCCAGGCATCACAACCTCAAACACGAGACGTCGTGGTCGTTGCAGCATCGGCCTGACGGCGTTCTCGAGTGGACCTCGCCGGCCGGGCGCAAGGTCACGACTCATCCCGCCTGCATCATGGCGATCGAGCACGACATCGGCGGCGGCGCCGGCGGCGCGATCGGATCCGCGCCCCTCCTCGATTCCCCACCCTCGCCCCTCTCCGGAGCATCGCCGCCGGGTTGCCCCGACGGCGGCCGGTCGAGCGTGCCGCCCGAGCTGCCGCCGTTCTGATCGAATCGCGAACACCGAACGCCGTCGCGTGATCCGGCAACGGCACCCTGAAACGGTCACGCCACCACACGGTCACGCCACCACGCGATCACACGGCCACACAGCCACACAGCCACACGATCACACAGCCATAGGGTCTGCTGCACGGATAGGTGACAGGTTGTAGTCACGCAGCCAGTGCGGCTGGCGTGTTCATGATGACCTCGAATTCGACCGGGGTCAAACGG
>NZ_JBSHJY010000069.1:0-10144 GCF_053619715.1 Agromyces sp. NPDC055520
GTTCCTGGAGGCGGGTCTGCCGCCCGGCGTGCTGAACGGGTCGACGACCGACAAGGGGTTCGCGACATCCGGGTGGGCGCGCGACTACATCGTGTGGGACACCCGCGGCGAGATCGAGTTCGTCAAGCCCGGCCGCGGCGTGCTGACCGCTCACTTCGCGGTGTCGCCCGAGAAGACGGCCGAGCTGCGCGAGCGCGCCCGCGGCGGCGCGAAAGTGCTCGAGTGGTTCGAGACCGAGATCACCGATCGCGACGGCGACGTCGTCGCCCGGGTGCGGCGCGAGGTCTACGTGCGCGAGAAGAAGCGCGTGACCACGCCCGGCTCAGCCCGATAGAGACTCGTAGGCCCTGCATGCATTCTGCAGGCATCGGCGCTACAATCGCAGCATGCCCGTCACGATCACGATCCGCGCCGTACCCGATGAGGTGCGCGACGCACTCGCCGCTCGGGCCGCCCTGTCGGGCCGCTCACTGCAGGAGTACCTGAGCGGTGAGCTCGCCGCCCTGGCCTCGCGCCCGAGCCTGGCCGAAGCCGTCTCGCGCGCCCGGCTTCGCGCCCGCACCTATCCGCAACTCGGCGAGGCTGATCTCGTCGCCGATCTCGATGCCGACCGCAAGTGAGCGACGCCGCGCGCCGCGGCCCGTCGTCGCCGACGCGTCGGCGATCGTCACCCTGCTGATCGATCCCGGAGCCCACGGCGATGCCGTCGCCGCGCGGCTCGCGCAGACGACGGTCTTCGCGCCAGCGCTCCTGCCGTTCGAGGTCGCCAACGTACTCCGACGACGACGCAACGCCGGCCTGTTGTCGCCGGCAGAAGCCGAACTCGCCCACTTCGAGCTCCTCGAGCTGCCGATCGAGTTCTGGCCGTGGGAGTCGGTGTCCCGACGTGGCTGGCAGCTCGGCATGAATCTCTCGAGCTACGACGCCGCCTACGTCGCCCTCGCTGAGGAGCTCGGCGCCGCGCTCGTCACCCGCGACGCGCGAATCGCACGGGCGCCCGGCATCCGCTGCCGGGTCGACGTGATCTGACGCCGCGGCTTCCGCTGCCCTCGCTTCCAGCACCGCGAGACACGCGCCGTCATGGGCGACGGATGCCGCGGCATCCGCTCATCGAACGACGCCGTAGACCTGCTTGACGATGCCGTTCGAGTAGGCCTCGCACTCGACGAGTGCGAGGCGCGTGTGCGGGTCGCCGCCGCCGAAGAGGCGTTTGCCGTCGCCGAGCAGCACGGGGAAGACGAGCAGGTGGTAGCGGTCGACGAGGCCCGCCTCGGCGAGGCCCTTGGCCAGGGTCGCGCTGCCGTGCACGATGATCGGGGCGCCGTCGCCCTGCTTGAGTTTCGCGACCTCGTCGAGCGAGCGCAGCACGTGGCAGTTGTGCCACTCGGGCACGAGCGTCTCGTCGGTCAGCGTCGACGAGACGACGTACTTCGGCATCTCGTTGTACTCGGCGAAGTCGTCGACCATCGTGGGCCAGATCGGCGCGAACTCGTCGTAGCTGACCCGGCCGATGAGCATCGCTCCGGCCTCGAGCTGCTCGCGACCCTTCAGCTCGTAGGCCTCCTCGACGAAGGGGACGTCCTTGAACGTCCAGCCCGCTCGCGGGTGGTCGCCGCCACCCGGCGAGTCGATGACGCCGTCGAGGCTGATGAACTCGGTGACGATGAGGGTGCGCATGATCCGGTTCCTTTCCGAGTCGGTGGTTCCGCTCTCATTCTGACGTCGAACGGCGATGCGCAGGATCGACATCGGGACCGAATTCGATCACGGCCCACGGCCGCGCCTTGTGGCTGCGCCCCGCCCCGACGGATACTTGCCGGGGAGAGGTGGCCGTGGAGACGCTCGACATCGAGGTGCTGGTCATCGGCTGGGGCAAGGGCGGCAAGACGCTCGCGGGCGCACTCGGCCGACAGGGCCGCACGGTGGCGGTCGTCGAGCGATCGAGCGAGATGTACGGCGGCAGCTGCATCAACATCGCGTGCGTTCCGACGAAGGCGCTCGTGCACAGCGCCGCGCAGCGACGCAATGACGACGACCCGCAGGAGTGGTTCACGGCGGCGGTCGCCACGAGGGACACCCTCATCGGCAAGCTCCGCGCACGCAACCACGAGATGCTCGCGGGCGTCGAGGCGGTCACCCTGATCGACGGGCACGCGCGATTCACCGGCCCGCACGAGGTCGAGGTCGGCGCGGGCGACGATCGCCTGCTCGTGCGCGCCGAGACGATCGTGATCAACACCGGCACGGAACCCGCGCGACCGGCGATTCCCGGCCTCGAGTCGAGCTCGCGGGTCTTCGACTCCACGACGATCCAGCATGTCGACCCGCTGCCCGAACGCCTGCTCGTCATCGGCGGCGGCTACGTCGGCCTCGAGTTCGCGGGCATGTTCTCGCGCTTCGGCTCGCGGGTGACACTCGTCGACCGCAACGGGCGGTTCATGCCGCACGAGGATCGGGATGTGGCCGACGCCGTGCAGGAGCTGCTCGCGGAATCCGGCGTCGAGATCGTGCTCGGCGCCCGCGTCGAGCACGTCGGCGACGCCGGCGACGCTGCGGTCGTGCGCATCGCGACCGGCGATCAGATTCAGGATGCCTCGTTCGACGCCGTGCTCGTCGCGACCGGGCGCCGGCCCGTGACCGACGACCTGGGGCTCGACACGGCGGGCGTCGCGGTCGACGACCGGGGGTTCGTGGTCGTCGACGAACGACTTCGCACCTCGGCGCCGGGTGTCTTCGCCGTCGGCGACGTGAACGGCGGGCCGCAGTTCACGTACATCTCCCTCGACGACCACCGCATCCTCCTGTCGCAGCTGGGCGGCATGGCCGGCAGTACGACGACACGCACGACCGCCGATCGCATCGCGGTGCCGAGCACGATCTTCCTCACCCCGCCGCTCGCCCGCGTCGGGATCAACGAGACCGCGGCACGCACGAGCGGGCGAGCACTGCTCGTCGGCGCGAAGCGCATCGCCGATATCGCCGCGATGCCACGACCGAAGATCGTCGGCGAGACCCACGGCCTGATCAAGCTGATCGTGGACGCCGAGAGCGACCTCGTCGTCGGCGCGACCGTGTTCTCGGTCGACGCGCAGGAGGTGATCAACCTCGTCGCGCTCGCGATGCGGGCCGGGGTGACCGCCACCGAACTGCGCGACGGCATCTGGACCCACCCGTCGAGCACCGAGGCGCTGAACGAAGTGCTCGCGAGCCTGCGACCCGTCGGTGACTGACGCCATGCCTCCCGGCGCAGTGCGGGTCGTCGACTGGGTCGCACGCTTCGACGAGCTCACGGCCCGGCGCGCGGCGCTCGGCGCGAGCGACCTCGATGCGCTCGGCCTCGCGGCCTGGTTCCTCGGGCGCGAGGACGAGTGCGAACGCGCCTGGGATGCCGCGCACCTCGCCTACCTCGACGAGGGCGAGACGGATGCCGCGATCCGCTGCGTGTTCTGGCTGGGGTTCACGCTCGCCGACCGCGGTGAGACCGTGCGGGCCGGCGCCTGGGCTTCACGATTGTTCGAGCTGTGCGACGCCGCCTCACCGACGCCCGGCAGCGCGGCGATGGCGGCGCTCAGTCGCGCGGCGGGAGCATTCGCGAGCGGGCAGCTCGAGGCATCCGTCGACCTCGGCGAGCGTGCGGTCGCCCTCGCACGCGACGCCCGCGACGCCGACCTCGAGGTGCTCGCGACCATGGGGCTCGGGCGGTCGCTCGTACACGCCGGTCGCATCGGCGAGGGCTTCGAGTGCATGGATCGCGTGATGCTGGCCATCTCGTCGGGCCGGGTGAGCGACCGCGCCGCGGGCCCCGCGTACTGCGCCGTCATCGCGAGCTGCCTCGACCGGTGGGATGTCGACCGCGCCCGAGTATGGACGCGCGAGCTGGGCGACTGGTGCGACGCGCAGCGCGGTCTGGAGCCGTTCCGCGGCGAGTGCTCGGTGCATCGCGCCGGCGTGCTGCGCCTCGTCGGCGAGTGGCCCGAGGCCGTGCTCACCCTCGAGGCCGTCTGCGAGGGCGAGCGCCGCGCCGAGACCCTCGAGAACGCCTACTACGGAATCGGCGAACTCTGCCGGCTCGCCGGGCGTCGCGACGATGCGGAAGCCGCGTATCGAACGGCCGCAGAGCTCGGGCGCGAGGTGCAGCCGGGCCTCGGGTTGCTGCGGCGGGACGCCGGACGCATGCCGGCCGCCCGCGCCGGCGTCGCGCGAGCGCTCGAGGCTGCGCCGACGCCGGGCACCCGCGCCGAGCTGCTCGCCGCGCAGGTCGAGCTCGAGATCGAGCACGGCGACCCGCACCTCGCCGCACGGGCCGCGGCGGCGCTGCGCGCCATGGCCGACTCCCTCGGCACCGTCTTCCTCGAGGCGCAGGCCGACCGGGCCGAGGCGCGCCTGCTGATCGGCACGGATGCCGCGGAGCGGGCGCTCCCCCTGCTTCGCCGGTCGTGGGCGGTCTGGCGCCGACTCGAAGCACCGTACGAGGCCGCCGTCACCCGCGCGCTCATGGGCCGCGCGAACCGGGCTCTCGGCGATGAAGAGGCGGCGCAGCTCGAGTTCGACGCCGCGCGCACCGTGTTCACCGGGCTCGGCGCGGTCGCCGACCTCGACCGACTCGAGCGGCTGGCTGCCGGCAGCGGGGGTGCCGCGGCATCCGCCGGGCTGACCCGGCGCGAGCTCGAAGTGCTGCGTCTCGTCGCGAGCGGTCGATCGAACCGCCAGATCGCGACCGAGCTGTTCCTCAGCGAACGCACGGTCGCGCGGCATGTCAGCAACATCCTCGGCAAGCTCGGGCTCGGCAGCCGCTCGGCTGCGACGGCGTTCGCGTTCGAGCACGGGCTGAACGCGGCGAGCTGAACACCCCGACCTGAACACCCCGGCCTGCGCACGCAATTGGTCATTTCTGCCGACGCGGCCACCACGCGGCATCCGTAGTTTCGGGTGAAAAGGAGGCCGTATGTCCACCACCACCATCGACACCGCGGTGATCGGCGCAGGTGCCGCCGGGCTCATCGTCGGCAAGCGCCTCGCCGACCGCGGAGCCCGCTTCGAGCTGTTCGACGAGCACGCACGCGTCGGCGACTCGTGGCGCGAGCGCTACCGTTCGCTGCGACTGTTCACGCCGCGCCCGTTCATCGTCCTGCCCGGCCTGCGCATCGACGAGCGCCGTTTCGCCTTCCCGACCGGCGCGCAGCTGGGTGACCATCTCGAGCGCTACGCGCGGCACTTCGCGCTGCCCGTGCGCACCTCGACGCGGGTCGTCTCATTGACCCTCGACGACGGGCGCTTCCGCCTCGACCTCGGGGGCGGCGACGAGGTGCTCGCCGAGCGGGTCGTCGTGACGACCGGTTCGCACCGCACTCCCGTCGTGCCGCCGTTCGCCGGGGAGCTCGATCCGTCGATCCGGCAGCTGCACTCGCTCGACTACCGCGGGCCCGAGCAGTTCGCCGACGGACCGGTGCTCGTCGTCGGCGCAGCGAACTCGGGCACCGACATCGCCCTCGAGGCCGCCCGCAACGGCCATGCCGTCACCCTCGCCGGCCGGCATCCCGGGCATGTGCCGGTCGACATCGACACGCCGATCGGCAACCTGCTGAGCGGTGTCTTCATCCGGCGTCTGCAGCGCATGACGATCGACCGCCCGAAGGGCCGGGCGATGAAGCACGCGGCGCTCGGCCACGGCGTGATGCTCGTTCGCAACTCCCCGGCCGACCTCGACCGCGCCGGGGTCGTGCGCGTCGGCCGCATCGCCGGCGTCGATGACGGTCGCGCGGTCGCGGCCGACGGCACCGTCGTCGACGCGGCGACCGTCGTCTGGTGCACGGGCTCTCGCCCCGAGCTCGGCTGGATCGACATCGACGGGGTCGTCGGCGACGACGGGCTGCCGATCGAAGAGCGCGGCCTGGCGAGCGGATGCCCCGGCCTCGCGTTCGTCGGCATGCCGTTCCAGTACTCCGTGGTCTCGGGGACCCTCATGGGCATGGACCGCGACGCCGCGTTCGTCGTCGAGGCGCTCACCCGCGCACCGCTGGCGGCGCCCGCGGGCGTGTAGCCGGATACGGCCGCGATCACCATCACCATCACGATCACGGGGAGTAGAGTCCGACGCGGGAGGCTCACATGAGCGGCGAACTCGTCGTGGTGACCGGCGGCACGGGGTTCGTCGGAGCGCACTGCATCGTGCGGCTCCTCGAAGCAGGCCACCGGGTCCGCACGACCGTGCGCGACCACTCGCGTGCCGGGGAGGTGCGGGAGCTCGTGCGAGCCGGGCTCGCTGCGGCCGGCGCTGCGAGCACCGCCCCTGTCGACGACGTCGAGGTCGTGCCCGCCGATCTCATGCACGACGACGGCTGGCCCGAGGCCGTCGCAGGTGCCGATTTCGTGCTGCACGTCGCATCACCGTTTCCGGTGCGCCAGCCGAAAGACGAGAACGAGCTGATCGTGCCGGCCCGAGACGGCGCACTGAGAGTGCTTCGGGCCGCGCGCGCCGCCGGCGTGCGCCGGGTCGTGCAGACCTCGTCGTTCGCGGCGATCGGATACGGGCACGCCGTCGACCCCGGGCGGCCCTTCACTGAGGAGGACTGGACGAACCCCGACGGCCCGCACGTGACGCCCTACGTGAAGTCGAAGACGATCGCCGAGCGGGCGGCCTGGGACTTCGTCGAACACGGAGGCGGCGACCTCGAACTCGCGGTCGTGAATCCGGTCGCGATCTTCGGCCCCGCGCTCGGGCGCGACTTCTCGAGCTCGATCGAGATCCTGCTCGGCCTGCTGAACGGCCGAGTGCCCGCGGTTCCGCCCGGCACGACGACCGGCGTCGACGTGCGCGACGTCGCCGACCTCCACGTGCGGGCCATGACGCATCCGGATGCCGCGGGCGAGCGATTCCTCGCCGTGGCCGGCGATCCCATCACCTTCCACGACCTCGCCGTGGTCCTGCGCGAGCGCCTCGGCGCCGACGCGAAGCACGTGCCCACGCGCGTGCTTCCTCGATGGCTCGTGCGGGCCGGTGCGCTCGTCAACACCGAACTGCGTGCGGTCGCGCCGCAGCTGCGGCGCACGCAGGGCGCCTCGCATGAGAAGGCCGAGCGGATGCTCGGGTGGACTCCTCGCTCGACTGAAGACGCGATCGTGGCCTCGGCCGAGAGCCTCGTGCAACTCGGACTCGTCAGGCCGTGACGGCGAGTCGCCCCGTACGATCGCAACATGAACGACGCACGGCAGGGTGACCCCGAGAGCGAGGGCGACCGCGAGAGCGAGGGCGACCCCGAGGGCGCCGGCCGCGCCGACGGCCCGTGGTGGACCGGTGAGAACGAGGTCGGCGGCATCGGCTTCGCGCGATTCTTCGCCTACACCGGCCTGCTCATGGGAATCGCCTCGCTCGTGCTCGCGGTCGCCGCACCGCTCGAGGGCGACGCGCTGCGCACCGTGTGGATCACGGGCTTCGCGACCGTGTCGATGTGGATCGCGTTCATGGCGCTGCCCCGGTACCGCCGCGAGGGCATGCGGGTCTCGCCCGCCGTGCCCATCGCGATGGCGATCGGCGTGCTGACGATCGCGATCATGGTCTACGCCTTCATCGTCATCGCGCTCGCGTCGATCGGCGTCGATCTTCCCGCCCCGGCGTACTGGTTCGGCGGGGCGGGCCCGAGCGGCGTCTCGGTCTGACGGGGCACACGGTCGTGACCGAATCGTGTTCATGGCACCCATTCCGCTGCGCCGCCGCCGGTGTTATTTTTGGCGGCACCTGTGCTCGGCGATCCCGAGCCGACTGTGTAAGGAGTCAACGTGAAACGACGCAAACTCGGAGTGCTCGCCATCGTCGCGGCGAGCGCGACGATGGCGGCCGGTGCGGCGATGGTGCCGCCCGCCTTCGCCGCCCCAGCCGGCGACGCGCCCGATTCGAGCTCGGCCGCCCAACGCCTCGACAACCGCCCGGGCCCGCTGACCGAACGGCAGAACGAGCGGCGCAAGGTCGCGCAGCAGCTCATCCGCTCGGGTCAGGCCTCGCCCGACGAGAACGGTGTGGTGCAGCTGTCGGCCGACGGTGAGAAAGACAAGTACTTCGAGGCCGCCGTCACCGGCACCGGCCGCCTGTTCACGATCCTCTCGGAGTTCGGCGACCAGGGCAGCGGCAAGCTCGGCACCGTGCCGGGGCCGCTGCACAACCAGCTCCCCGAGCCCGATCGTGCCGTGAACAACAGCACGCACTGGGCCCCGGACTTCGACAACGCGTACTACGAAGACCTGTTCTTCGACCGCGCCGGCGACGGCGGCGACTCGTTCGCCGATTTCTACACGAAGCAGTCGTCGGGCAACTACACCGTCGCCGGCGAGGTGAGCGACTGGGTGAAGGTGCCCGGCAACGCCTCGACCTACGGCGACAACACCGTTGAAGACTTCGGCGGCGCCTGGCAGTTCATCGAGGACTCCGGCAACGCCTGGTACGACGCTCAGGTCGCAGCGGGCAAGACGCCCGACGAGATCAAGGCCGAGCTCGCCTCGTTCGATGTGTGGGACCGCTACGACGCCGACGCCGACGGCGACTTCGACGAGCCCGACGGCTACCTCGACCACTTCCAGGCCGTGCACGCCGGTGAGGGCGAAGACGCCGGCGGCGGCGCCCAGGGCGAAGACGCCATCTGGTCGCACCGCTGGTACGTCAACTCGACCGACTACGGCGTGACCGGGCCGACCGGCGCGAAGTTCGGCGGCGCGCAGATCGGCGACACCGGCTTCTGGATCGGCGACTACACGGTCGAGGCCGAGAACGGCGGCCTCGGCGTGTTCGCGCACGAGTACGCCCACGATCTCGGCCTGCCCGACTTCTACGACACGGCCGGCGGCGAGAACTCGACCGCGTTCTGGACCCTCATGTCGAGCGGCTCGTGGCTGAACAAGGGCGGCGACGACATCGGCACGACCCCGAACTACATGGGCCCGTGGGAGAAGCTGCAGCTCGGCTGGCTCGACTACTCCGTCGTCGACCCGGGCGCTGCAGATGCCTCGTACACCCTGAGCCCCGCCGCGTTGCAGACCGAGGGTCAAGACCAGGCCCTCGTCATCGACGTGCCCGACCAGGTGATCACGAGCACGTACACGACGCCCTCCTCGGGCGCATCCGCCTGGTGGACCTCGAGCGCCGACGACCTCAACACGACGCTGACCCGCTCGCTCGACCTGAGCGCGGTGAAGTCGGCGACGGTCACGGCGAAGGCCTGGTACGACATCGAGGCCGGCTACGACTACTTCTACGCGGAGTACTCGACCGACGGCGGCGACAACTGGCTGCCCGCCGGCAAGTCGCTCTCCGACACGTCGAACGGCAAGTGGACGACGCTGCGCTACTCGGTGCCCGGCGGCACCGCCGACACGCAGTTCCGCTTCCGCTACCAGTCCGACGGCGGCGTGCACCTCGCGGGCGCGTTCCTCGACGACATCGTGGTCAAGAGCGGCGGCACGACGCTGCTCAGCGACGACGTCGAGAGCGGCGACAACGGCTGGACGGCCGCGGGCGGCTTCAAGATCAGCACCGGCACCGAGAGCTCGAGCGGCGACCGGTACTACCTGGCCGAGAACCGCACCTACGTCGGCTACGACGCGACGCTCGAAGTGGGCCCGTACCAGTTCGACCGCGGCCTCACGCAGCCCGACCACGTCGAGCACTTCGCCTTCCAAGACGGCATGCTCGTGTGGGTGGTCGACGAGGCGTTCACCGACAACAACACGATCGAGCACCCGGGCCAGGGTCTGGCACTGCCGGTCGACGCACGACCGGCGCTCTTCACCTACTCCGACGGCTCGGCACCGAGCAACCGTCGCCAGCCGTTCGACGCGACCTTCGGCCTGCAGAACGCCGACGGCGTGACGCTCCACAAAGAGGTCGTGGTCGGCAAGGGCAAGAACAAGACCGTCGACTACGTGAGTGCGGTCGCACCCACCGGCGCCCAGACGGCGACGTTCGACGACAGCGCGGTCGACGCGTTCAACCACCCGTCGAACCCGCTCGGCGGTGTGCAGGTCGCCGGCCACGGCGTCACCGTCACCGTCACCGGTCAGGTCACCGGCGGCACGATGACCGTCGACGTGCACAACCCCGTCGAGTAGCCGCGACCGAGCCACTCGACACGAACGGGGGCGGATGCCACGCGGCATC
>NZ_JBSHJY010000070.1:0-8837 GCF_053619715.1 Agromyces sp. NPDC055520
GATCGGCCCCGCGGCATCCGCCGTTCTCGGCTCTCGTCGCACGCGTGCCGGTGCGCCGCCCGCTCAGTCGGTGCCGCGGGCCTTGGCGATGCCGTTCATGAGGTGGTAGATCACGATGGCGGCGATCGTGCCGAGCGCGATGCCGTTGAACGAGACGCCGCCGACCGCGAAGGTGAAGTCCGCGATGCCGATGATGAGGGCCGTGGCGGCCGTGAACTGGTTGACGGGCTTGCCGAAGTCGACCTTGTTGTCGAGCCAGATCTTCACGCCGATGATGCCGATGAGGCCGTAGAGCGCCGTCGTGACGCCGCCGAGCACGCCCGCCGGGATCGTGTTGATGACCTCGCCGAACTTGGGGGAGAGGCCGAGCAGCACCGCGACGATGCCGGCGACCCAGTACGCGGCGGTCGAGTAGATGCGCGTTGCCGCCATGACGCCGATGTTCTCGCCGTAGGTCGTCGTGCCCGAGCCGCCGAAGAAGCCGGCGATCGTCGTCGCGACGCCGTCGGCGAAGAGCGCGCGACCGGTCGACCTGTTGATCGACGGGTCGGTCATCTGCGCGACGCCCTTGATGTGGCCGACGTTCTCGGCGATGAGCACGAGCACGACCGGGAGGAACGCGGGCAGGAAGCCCCACACGGCCGCATCGGCGAAGGGGTTCGCAGGCAGGTGGAAGGTCGGCAGGCCGATCCACGCGGCGTCCTCGATGCGGGCGACGTCGATCTCGCCCTGGATCGCGGCGGCGACGTAGCCGATCACGACGCCGACGAGGATCGACATGCGTCCGAGGATGCCGCGGAACGCGACGCTCGCGATGATGACGGCCGCGAGCGTGATGAGCGCGGTGACCGGGGCGAGCATGAAGTTGTTCTTCGCGGCCGGCGCCAGGTTGAAGCCGATGAGCGCGACGATCGCGCCCGCGACGACGGGCGGCATGAGCACGTCGATCCAGCGCGTGCCGACCCACTGCACGAGGAGGCCGACGAGCGCGAGCAGCACGCCGACGACGACGATGCCGAAGAGGGCGGCGCCCATGGGGTCGCCGATGCCCTTCGCACCCATCGCCGCGCTGATCGGCGCGATGAACGCGAACGAGGAGCCGAGGTAGCTCGGCACCCGGTTCTTCGTGATGACGAGGAAGAGGATCGTGCCGATGCCCGAGAAGAAGAGGGTCGTCGCGGGCGGGAAGCCCGTGAGGATCGGCACGAGGAAGGTCGCGCCGAACATGGCCACGACGTGCTGCGCGCCGAGGCCGATCGTGCGCGGCCAGCTCAGGCGCTCACCGGGGGCGACGACGTCTCCGGGGTTGACGTTCTTGCCGTCGCCGTGCAGGGTCCAGGGCAGAGTCATGCTGCTCCGTTTCAGGGAGTGAAGGGGTGGGGATCCATCCGATCGTATCGGGGGGATAGCCCCATATCGTGCGCCCCGCGGTGCTCGTAGCGTGGTCTCATGCCCACGGATCGGGCCCCCGAGAACAGGAGAGCACCCCATGACCACCGTCACCGACACCGCAACCCAGGCGCCGTTCGCGGAGCCGAACCCCTACGCCGCGCCGGCCGCGGAGACGCGCGGGTTCAGCATCGCGAGCCTCGTGCTCGGCCTCGTCTCGATCGTTTCGAGTTTCACCTTCTTCGTGCCCGTGATCGGCCTCGTGCTCGGTGTCATGGCGCTGAAGCGCGAGCCCGCCTCGCGCACCATGGCCGTCTGGGGCATCGTGCTGAACGCGGTGATGCTCGCGGGCACCGTGCTCGTCACGCTCGGCGCGCTCGTCTTCGGGCTCGCGATGCTGCCCTTCGCGTTCCTCTGAGCACCCTCTCGTTGGTCGAGTAGCGACGAAGGAGCGTATCGAGACCCGTCTGCGTGGTCTCGATACGCTTCGCTACTCGACCGACGGGGATTCAGGCGTAGAAGCCGCGCAGCAGTGCCTCGGTGCCCTCGAGATGCTCGGCCATGGCGCTTGCGGCATCGTCGGGGCTGCCGCGCAGGATCGCCTCGACGATCGCCCGGTGCTGCTCGTTCGAGTGCGCGATGTTCGGCGCGAGCAGCGGAATGCCGTCGAGCAGCTCGTTGACGCGCATGCGCACGTCGGCGACGAGGGGGATCACGCTCGGCGCCGCGAGCACCTCCGCGATGAGCAGGTGCAATCGGGAGTCGGCCATGCGGTACTGCTCGCCGCTCGCCGTGCGGCACTCCTCGTCGGCCTGCCAGAGCCGTTCGCGGTCGTTGGCCGAGAGCTCGCTCTCGGCGGCGCGCCGGGCGGCGCCGACCTCGATCACCGAGCGCAGCGCGAGCGTGTCTTCGAGCCGGCGGGCGGTCATGATCGGGTCGGCGGGTGCGCCGGAGCCGGCCGGCATCGCCGCGGGCAGCTCGTCGGAGACGAAGGTGCCGCCGTAGCGGCCGCGCCGGGCCACGATCCATCCGGCGTCGGCGAGGGAACCGATCGCGTCGCGCAGCGTGTCGCGGCTGACCTCGAGCATGGTCGCGAGCTCGCGCTCGGCAGGCAGCCGCTCGCCGGGGCCGATGAGCCCCAGCCGGATCGACTGCAGCAGCCGCTGCACGGTCTCCTCGAAGGCGTTGGCCGGGCGCGCGGGCGTCAACAGCAGTCCGGCGCTCAGCACCTCGGCCGGCGCCTCCGCCGTCGGTACGTCTGCCGCCGGCTCGGCCCGCTCGTCGTCCACTGCGTCGCCCATGCTTCGAGCCTAGAGCGGAGTGACGTACGCCGAGCTGATGCCGCCGTCGACGAGGAAGGTCGAGCCGGTGATGAACGAGGCGTCGTCGCTCGCGAGGAACGCGACCGCCGCGGCGAGCTCCTCGGGTTCCGCGAACCGGCCGACGGGAATGTGCACGAGCCGGCGCTGCGCGCGTTCGGGGTCTTTCGCGAAGAGCTCCTGCAGCAGCGGCGTGTTGACCGGCCCCGGGCACAGGGCGTTCACGCGGATGCCCTGCCGGGCGAACTGCACGCCGAGCTCGCGGCTCATGGCGAGCACGCCGCCCTTCGACGCGGTGTACGAGATCTGCGAGGTCGCCGAGCCGAGCACGGCCACGAACGACGCCGTGTTGATGATCGAGCCGCGCCCCTGCGCGACCATGTGCCGCAGCGCCGCTCGGGAGCACAGGTAGACCGACTTCAGGTTGACGTCCTGCACCTTCTGCCAGGCGGGCAGCTCGGTGGTCTCGATGGAGTCGTCGTCGGGCGGCGAGATGCCCGCGTTGTTGAAGGCGATGTCGACCGAACCGTAGACGCGGGCGGCGTCGTCGAAGAGGTGGTCGACCTGGGCCTCGTCGGTCACGTCGACCCGCACGAACAGGCCGCCGACGAGTTCGGCGGCGGCCGGCCCGGCCGTGGCATCCATGTCGCCGATGACGACGCGCGCGCCCTCGGCGGCGAGGCGCTTCGCGGTCGCGAGGCCGATGCCCGAGGCGCCGCCCGTGATGACGGCGACGCGGCCGGCGAGGCGCTGGGTGAGGTCGATGCGGGGAAGGTCGGTCATGGTGCTCCTAATCGCGGGTTCGTGGCCGTCAGTCGACGGCGAGGAAGACGTTCTTGGTCTCGGTGAAGGCGAGCGGCGCGTCGGGCCCGAGTTCGCGCCCGAGCCCCGATTGCTTGAACCCGCCGAACGGCGTCGAGTAGCGCACCGACGAGTGCGAATTGACCGAGAGATTGCCTGATTCGATCGATCGGGCGACACGGATGCCGCGGCTCAGGTCGCGGGTCCAGATCGAGCCCGAGAGACCGTACTGGCTCCCATTCGCGAAGCGAACCGCGTCGTCTTCGTCGTCGAAGGGGAACACGGAGACGACGGGGCCGAAGATCTCTTCGCGCGCCGAGCGGGAGTCGCGTGCCGGTGTGAGCACCGTCGGCGGGAACCAGAAGCCCGGGCCGGCCGGGGCGGCGGCCCGGAACGCGAGCTCCGAGTCATCCGGGACGAAGGAGCGCACGCGCTCGAGGTGGGCCGCCGCGACGAGCGGGCCCATCTCGGTCGCCTCGTCGGCGGGGTCGCCGACCCGCACCCCGGCGACGGCGGGCTCGAGCAGCTCCATGAAGCGCTCGTAGACGCTGCGCTCGACGAGGATGCGGCTGCGGGCGCAGCAGTCCTGGCCGGCGTTCTCGAAGACGCCGTACGGCGCCGTCGCGGCGGCGCGCTCGAGGTCGGCGTCGGCGAAGACGATGTTGGCGCTCTTGCCGCCCAGTTCGAGCGTCACGCGCTTCACCTGGTCGGCGCACCCGGCCATGATGCGTTTGCCGACCTCGGTCGAGCCCGTGAAGACGATCTTGCGCACCGAATCGTTCGTGACGAAGCGCTCGCCGACGACCGAGCCCTTGCCCGGAATCACCTGGAAGAGCCCGTCGGGCAGGCCCGCCTCGAGGCCGAGTTCGGCGAGGCGCAGGCTCGTCAGCGGCGTCCACTCGGCGGGCTTCAGCACGACGGCGTTGCCGGCCGCGAGTGCGGGCGCGAAGCCCCACGACGCGATCGTCATCGGGAAGTTCCACGGCGTGATCACGCCGACGACGCCGAGCGGCTCCTGGAAGGTGACGTCGAGGCCGCCCGCGACCGGGATCTGCCGGCCGAAGAGACGTTCGGGCGCGGCCGAGTAGTACTCGAGCACGTCGCGCACGTGCCCGGCCTCCCACCGCGCCTGGCTGATCGGATGCCCCGAGTTGCGCATCTCGATCGCCGCGAGCTCGTCGACCGCACCGTCGACGGCGTCGGCGAACCGGCGCAGGAGCCGGGCACGATCGACGGGTGCGAGTCGTGCCCAGTCGCGCTGGGCGGCGGCCGCTCGTGCGATCGCGAGATCGGTGTCGTCGATCGAGGTGGCGGCGACCGTGGTCACGACGGTCTCGTCGGCGGGGTTGACGATCGTGTGGGTCACTGGGCGGTCCCTTCGGAAGGAGCGTTCACCGAGCGTGCGGCGTGGTGCTCGCGTGCGGCGCGGTGTTCGCGGGCGGCGCCGACGAGCCCGGCGAAGAGGCGGCGGTCGGCGGCGTTCTCTTCGGGATGCCACTGCACCCCGATGCCGAACGGCACCGTTTCGAGCTCGACGGCCTCGATGACGCCGTCGTCGGTGCGCGCCGTCACCCGGAGGCCTTCGGCCACCTCGTCGAGCGCCTGATGGTGGTAGACGTGGATCGGCAGGGGAGCGGCGGCATCGCCGAGCACCGCCGCGAGACGGGAGCCGGGCTCGACCGTCGCCGAGGTCTCGCCGAACTGCGCGGCTCCGGGCTGGTAGGCGTCGCTGCCGACGACGTCGGGCAGGTGCTGCACGAGCGTGCCGCCGAGCGCGACGTTGAGCATCTGCGCACCGCGGCAGATGCCGAGGAACGGCAGTTCGACCTCGATCGCCGCGGTGAGCAGGGCGTCCTCCCACTCGTCGCGGTCGGTGCGCGGCGCGCCCGTGCGTTCGTGCGGGCTCTGGCCGTACCGCGCCGGGTCGACGTCGGCACCGCCCGAGACGATGAGCCCGTCGAGGGCGGCGAGCACGGCTCGCGCGATCGCGGCGTCGGACGGCTGCGGGGGCAGCAGCACCGCGATGCCGCCCGCATCGGTCACGGCGTCGATGTAGACCTTCGGCAGGAACGAGGCGCGCACGTCCCACACCCCGGTCTGCGCCTGCTCGAGGTAGGTCGTGATGCCGATCACCGGGGAAGGGATGGTCAGCTCAGAGTCGTTCGAAGCCACGCACCCGCTCCCAGTCCGTCACGGCCGCGTCGTAGGCGGCGAGCTCGATGCGCGCGTTGTTCAGGTAGTGGTCGACGACCTCGTCGCCGAACGCCTCGCGGGCGATGGCCGACCCCGCGAAGAGCTCGGCAGACTCGCGCAGCGTCGCCGGCACGCGCGCCACGTCGCTCTCGTAGGCGTTGCCCTCGAACGCCTCGTCGAGCTCGAGTTCGCCGTCGATGCCGGCGATGCCCGCGGCGATGAGCGCCGCGACGGCGAGGTACTGGTTCACGTCGCCGCCCGGCACCCGGTTCTCGACGCGCATGCCGAGGCCGTGGCCGACGACCCGCAGCGCGCACGTGCGGTTGTCGAGTCCCCACGCGATCGCCGTCGGCGCGAAGCTGCCGGCGACGTAGCGCTTGTACGAATTGATGTTCGGGGCCGAGAAGAGCGTGAGCTCGCGCATCGCGGCGACCTGGCCCGCGAGGAACCGGCGGAACAGGGTGGACATGCCGTGCGGGGCATCCGGATCGCTGAAGACCGCCTCGCCGCCGGTGCCGCGCAGGGAGATGTGGATGTGGCAGCTGTTGCCCTCGCGCTCGTTGAACTTCGCCATGAAGGTGAGCGACTTGCCGTGCCGGTCGGCGATCTCCTTCGCCCCGTTCTTGTAGATCGAGTGGTTGTCGCACGTGCCGAGGGCGTCGGTGTAGCGGAAGGCGATCTCCTGCTGGCCGAGGTTGCACTCGCCCTTCACGCCCTCGCAGTACATACCCGCGCCGTCCATCGAATTGCGGATGTCGCGGAGCAGGGGTTCCATGCGGGTCGACGCGAGCATGGCGTAGTCGATGTTGTAGTCGGTCGCGGGAGTGAGCTCGCGATAGCCCTTCTGCCAGGCCGCGCGGTAGCCGTCGTCGAAGACCATGAACTCGAGTTCGGTGCCGACGAACGCGGTCAGGCCCCGCTCGGCGAGGCGCTCGAGCTGCCGCTGCAGGATGCGCCGGGGTGAAGCCTCGACCGCGCTGCCGTCGAGCCACTGCAGCTCGGCCGTGACGAGCGCCGTCGCCTCGAGCCAGGGCGCGATCCGCAGGGTCGACAGGTCGGGGATCATCGCCATGTCACCGTAGCCGTGCTCCCAGCTCGACATCGCGTAGCCGTCGACGGTGTTCATCTCGACGTCGACCGCGAGCAGGTAGTTGCAGCATTCGGCGCCGTGCTCGGCGACGTCTTCGAGGAAGAGCCGCGCCGAGACGCGTTTGCCGATGAGGCGCCCCTGCATGTCGGTGAACGCGACGATCACGGTGTCGACGTGGCCGTCGGCGACCGCGCCGCGAAGCGCGTCGAGGGTGAGGTATCCGGTGGGTGCCGACATCCGCTGGCGCCTCCTCGAGTCAGGGTGAATGGTCGGTGATGCCGACCATTACACCACACCATCGATGCGCCACGACAGGATGATTCGGCCGAACGTCTGGCGAGCTTCGTCGAGATTCTTCGAGAAAGGTCTGTACGAGCAACCATTGGTCGCCCTATAGTTCAGGCCAACGCATCCCACCCCCGCGCTGCTGCGGCTGCGCGCTTCGAGAGAGCAAGGGAACAGCCATGACCAAGGACACGCTCAAGGTGTCAGGAGTGAAGTACACGACGGCCGAGGCCGGATACTTCGAGAAACGCAAGCTCACCCGCACGGCCGGCGTCTGGGGGCTCTGGGGCCTCGCCGTCGCGGCCGTCATCTCGGGCGACTTCTCGGGCTGGAACTTCGGCATCGACTTCGCCGGCTTCGGCGGCATGCTCATCGCCTTCGCCGTGCTCGTCGTCATGTACTACGGCCTCATCTTCTCGATCGGGGAGATGTCGTCGGCGATGCCGCACACCGGCGGCGCGTACTCGTTCTCGCGTGCGGCGATGGGGCCGTGGGGCGGGTTCGTCACGGGCCTCGCCGAGACGATCGAGTACGTTGCGACGACCGCCGTCATCGTGTTCTTCTCCGGCTCGTACGCCGACGCGATCACGAGCGAACTGCTCGGCTTCTCGATGCCGCAGTGGGTCTGGTGGGTGCTGCTCTACCTCGTCTTCATCGGCATCAACGCGGCCGGCGCGAGCATCTCGTTCAAGTTCGCGATCGTCGTCTCGATCATCTCGATCGCGATCCTGCTCGTCTTCAGCGCGATGGCGCTGTTCTCGGGCCAGTTCTCGTGGGACAAACTCTTCGACATCGTGCCCGACGCCGGCCAGACCGCGTTCCTGCCGCACGGCGTGCTGCCCATCCTCTTCGCCCTGCCGTTCGCGATGTGGTTCTTCCTCGGCATCGAGGAACTGCCGCTCGCGGCCGAGGAGTCGAAGGATCCGGTCCGCGACATCCCGAAAGCCGGCCTGATCGCGCGCGCCACGCTCATCGTGACCGGCCTGCTGGTGCTGTTCCTGAACACCGGCGTCGTCGGCGCCGAGGCGACGGGGGTCGCCGGCGAGCCGCTGCTCGACGGCTTCAGGGCCATCGTCGGCGACGAACTCGCCGCGGTGCTCGCACTCTTCGCCCTGATCGGCCTGCTCGCGTCGCTGCAGGGCATCATGTTCGCCTACGGGCGCAACATGTACTCGCTCTCGCGGGCCGGGTACTACCCGAAGTTCCTCTCGCTCACGGGCAAGCGGCAGACGCCGTGGGTCGCCCTCGTCGCGGGCGCGATCATCGGCTTCGTCGCGCTCGTCGTGCTCGACGTGCTCGCCCAGGTCGACGCCGAGGGGGCCGGCGCCGTGGCCGGCGCGATCGTGCTGAACATCGCCGTCTGGGGCGCGGTGCTCGCCTACCTGCTGCAGATGGTCGCGTTCGTGATCCTGCGCCGCAAGTACCCGAACGCGAAGCGCCCGTACGTCAGCCCGTGGGGCGTGCCCGGCGCGGTCGTCGCCGCAGTGATCGCCGGGCTCATCTTCCTCGGGTTCCTGCTCAATCCGACATTCGTGCCGGCGATCATCGCGATCGGCGTCGTCTACGCCGTGATGCTCGCGATCTTCGCGCTCTGGGGCCGGCACCGACTCATCCTCTCGCCCGAAGAGGAATACGCGGTCTCGGGGGGCCTGCACGGCGACCCGCAGGCCGAGGGCTATGGCGGCACGGTCGAGAGCGAGCTGCTCGCGACCGACGGCGTCGACGAGCCCGACCGGGTCTGAGCCCGGGTCTCACAAGCC
>NZ_JBSHJY010000071.1:0-8152 GCF_053619715.1 Agromyces sp. NPDC055520
CGGCCGTCTGCGGCTCGTCGGCAGGGCCGCCGGATGCCTCGGGGTGCTGCTTCGACGCGCTCATGCCGCCTCCTCCACGCTCAGCTGGCTTTCGACGATCTCGGCGTACGCCTCAGACGTCACGAGCAGTTCGTCGTGCGTGCCCTGGGCCGTGATGCGGCCGTCTTCGACGACGAGGATCTTGTCGGCCCCCACGATCGTCGCGACCCGCTGGGCGACGACGATCATCGTGGCATCCGATACCGATCGCGAGAGCGCCGCGCGAAGCCGGGCGTCGGTCGCGGTGTCGAGCGCCGAGAAGGAGTCATCGAAGAGGTAGATCGGCGGCCGTTTCGCGAGCGCCCTCGCGATCGACAGTCGTTGACGTTGCCCGCCCGACACGTTCGTGCCGCCTTGGGCGATGGGCGCGTCGAGCTGCTCGGGCATCGCGGCGACGAAGTCGCGCGCCTGGGCGATCTCGAGCACGGTCCAGAGTTCGGCGTCGCTCGCGTCGGGGTCGCCGTAGCGCAGCGTCGAGCCGACCGTGCCGGCGAAGAGGTAGGGCTTCTGCGGCACGAGGGCGAGTTGCGCGCCGAGCACCTCGGGGTCGAGCTCGCGCACGTCGACGCCGCCGACGAGCACGCTGCCGCCCGTCGCGTCGAAGAGCCGTGCGACGAGGTTGACGATGGTCGTCTTGCCCGAGCCGGTGGCGCCGATGATCGCCGTGACCTGGCCGGGTTCGGCGACGAAGCTCACGTCATGCAGCACGGGCTCCTCGGCGCCGGGGTAGGCGAAGTCGACGCCGCGGAACTCCACCGTGCCGGGGGCCGCGAGGGCGAAGACGGGATTCGCGGGGTCGACGACGCTCGATTCAGTCTCGAGCACCTCGCCGATCCGGCCCGCCGAGACCGCGGCACGCGGCAGCAGGAACGCGATCATCGTGGCCATCATGACGGCCATGAGGATCTGGATGAGGTAGCTGAGGAACGCGGTGAGCGAGCCGATCTGCATCGAGCCGTCTTCGACGCGGAACGCGCCGAACCAGAGCACCGCGACGCTCGAGACGTTCAGCACGAGCATGACGACCGGGAAGACGAGGGCGAAGAGCCGCCCGGCCTTCAGCGCGGTGTCGGTGAGCGCATCGTTGGCCTCGTGGAAGCGCTCGCTCTCGACGCCCTCGCGCACGAAGGCGCGAATCACCCGGATACCGGTGAGCTGCTCGCGCAGCACACGGTTGACGCCGTCGATCTTCTTCTGCATGGCCTGGAAGAGGGGCACCATGCGGCTGATGATGAGCCCGACCGAGATGAGCAGCACCGGCACCGCGACGACCATGATCCACGACAGGACGAGGTCTTCGCGGAGCGCCATGTAGACGCCGCCGATCGCGAGAATGGGCGCCGACACGAGGATCGTGCACGACATGAGCACGAGCATCTGCACCTGCTGCACGTCGTTCGTCGAGCGGGTGATGAGGCTCGGGGCGCCGAAGCGCGACACCTCCTGCTCCGAGAAGTCGGCGACCCTGCGGAACACGGCGACGCGCAGATCGCGGCCGAAGGCCATTGCGGCCCTGGCGCCGAAGTACACGGCCGCGATGGCGCACGCGACCTGCGCGAGTGTGATGGCGAGCATCACGCCGCCGGTCGAGATGATGAAGGCCGTGTCGCCCTTGGCGACGCCGTCGTCGATGATGTCTGCGTTCAGCGTCGGCAGGTAGAGCGACGCGATCGACTGCGCGAGCTGGAACACGACGACGCCGACGAGCAGCGCCCAGTACGGCCGGAGGTGCCGGCGCAGCAGTTTCATCAGCATGACGTGGTTCCCATCGGCGAGGTCGGGCTGGGTCGAGTGGTCGGGTGATGCAGGGCGGCGGATGTCGCGGGCGCAGGCGTGTTCGCCGGCGCAGCGATGCCGTGCACGATGAGGTGCGCGAGCTGATCGGGCTCGAGTCCCGTGGTCGGACCGAACTGCGGCATCGCCGATGAGAAGGCGACGAGGCGCACGAACATGAAGACCTGGGCTGGCGGCACGCGCAGCCGCTCGAGGTCGGGAGCGAGCAGCTCTTCGAAGATGCTCGTGACGACCTCGGCGGTGCGCGCCTCGGGCGGGCGGGGGCGGCCGCCGAGCGCGGCGAAGACCCCGAAGATGCCGGCGAACCGATCGAGGAACCGGCCGAGCACGAGTTCGATCTTCAGCTCGAGCGGCAGCGACGGGTCGATGCTGCGGAGCGCCGCCCGGAACGGCTCGGGGTCGAGGAAGTGCTCGACCGCGGCATCGATGATCGCCTCCTTGTCGTCGAACACGCGGAACAGTGTGCCCTCGGCGACCCCGGCGGCGTCGGCGATCTGCCGCGTCGTGACGTCGCGGCCGTGGGCGACGAGCAACGGCAACGTCGCCTGCGCGATCGCCGTTCGACGCTCTTCGACCGGCATCGGCTTCGCGCGCTTCGCACGCCCCGTCATGGTCGCCATGGTCGTCATGAGCGACGATCCTACGCGGAGTGAGCGCTCACTCCATGACCTGCGACACAGATTCCAGTCGCGTTCGCCGACGGCGAAACGGCGTGCCGCGGCATCCGACCGCGATTCGATGCCGCGCGACCGCGACCGCGACTCGGACTCAGTACCCTGCGCGACCGCGATTCAGTGCTGCGCGCTGCTCCGCCCGCCGAGCGCCCGTGCGTCGGTCTTGCCCTGGAGGTCTTTGCGCAGCTCTTTCGGCAGCGAGAACATGAGGTCTTCTTCGGCCGTCTTGACCTCGGAGACCGAGCCGTACCCGGCGTCGGCGAGCGCCTCGAGCAGCTCTTGCACGAGCTCTTCGGGCACGGACGCCCCGCTCGTCACGCCGACCGTCTCGACGCCGTCGAGCCACTCCTGCTCGACCTCGCTCGCGTAGTCGACGCGGTAGGCGGCCTTCGCGCCGTACTCGAGCGCGACCTCGACGAGGCGCACGCTGTTCGAGCTGTTGGCCGAACCCACGACGATCACGAGATCGGCGTCTTGCGCGACCTTCTTGATCGCGACCTGGCGGTTCTGGGTGGCGTAGCAGATGTCGTCGGAGGGCGGGTCCTGCAGGTTCGGGAACCGCTCGCGGAGCCGGCGCACCGTCTCCATGGTCTCGTCGACCGAGAGCGTGGTCTGCGAGAGCCACACGACCTTGTCGGGGTCTTGCACCTCGATGTTGTCGACGTCGTCGGGGCTGTTGACGATCGTCACGTGATCGGGGGCCTCTCCCGCCGTGCCCTCGACCTCTTCGTGGCCCTCGTGGCCGATCAGCAGGATCTCGTAGTCGTCGCGCGCGAAGCGCACGGCCTCGCGGTGCACCTTGGTCACGAGCGGGCAGGTCGCGTCGATCGCGTGCAGTCCGCGATCGGCGGCGGCGTTGACGACGGCCGGCGAGACGCCGTGCGCGCTGAAGACGATGTTGGCGCCCTCTGGCACCTCGTCGACCTCTTCGACGAAGATCGCGCCCAGCGCCTCGAGCTCGGTCACGACGTGGATGTTGTGCACGATCTGCTTGCGCACGTACACCGGGGCGCCGTAGTGCTCGAGCGCCTTCTCGACGGCGATCACCGCGCGGTCGACGCCCGCGCAGTAGCCGCGCGGGGCGGCGAGCAGCACCCGCTTCTGTCCGGGGACCGGGTTATCCTTGAGCCGGCCGCGCACGCCCGGAATTCTGGGCATGCCGAGGCCGATTCGAGGGGTTTCCGTAATGCTCGTCACGGTGCCCATCCTACGCGGCTGAAGCGTACAGACGGCTGGGAGGCCAGACATGACGGATGCTCCGGCGACACGCGATGCTCCGTGGCCGGTCGCGCTCCTCTCGGGCAAGCTCAAGGCGTACATCGACCGGCTCGGCACGGTCTGGGTCGAGGGCGAGATCACCCAGTGGGGGGTCTCGGGCGGCAACGTCTACGGCAAGCTGAAAGACCTCGATGCCGAGGCGACGCTCTCGTTCCAGGTGTGGTCGTCGGTGCGCGCGCGCTTCGACGAGCAGTTCAAGCAGGGCGACCGGGTCATCGCACTCGTCAAGCCCAACTGGTGGGTCAAGGGCGGCTCGCTGTCGATGCAGGTCTTCGAGCTGAAGCACGTGGGCCTCGGCGACCTGCTCGAGCGCCTCGAGCGGTTGCGGGCGAAGCTCGCGGCCGAGGGGCTGTTCGAGGCCGACCGGAAGCGACGCCTGCCGTTCCTGCCCGGGGTCGTCGGCCTCATCACGGGCAAAGACAGCGACGCCGAGAAAGACGTGCTGCGCAACGCCCGTCTGCGCTGGCCGGCCGTCGAGTTCCGGGTCGTGCACGCCGCCGTGCAGGGCGACCGCACCGTGCCCGAGGTCGTCGCGGCGATCGAGCGGCTCGACGCCGACCCAGAGGTCGAGGTCATCATCGTCGCCCGCGGCGGCGGCGACTTCCAGAACCTGCTGGGCTTCAGCGACGAGCGCGTCGTGCGCGCCGCCGCGGCGGCCGCGACGCCGATCGTCTCGGCGATCGGCCACGAGGCAGACCGGCCACTGCTCGACGAGGTCGCCGACCTGCGGGCTTCGACGCCGACCGATGCCGCCAAGCGCGTCGTGCCCGACGTGGGCGAAGAGCTCGTGCGGGTCGAGCAGGCCCGCGCGCGGCTCGGCATGCGGCTGCAGGCGATCCTGCACCGAGAGATCGACCGCATCGGCCACTTGCGTTCACGACCGGCACTCGCCGAAACCACCTGGATCGTCGATCGCCGAGCCGAAGACCTGACCCGCTGGGTGGCGCGCGGCGCCGAACTCGTCGAGCGCACGATCGACCGGCAGACGCATCGCGTCGCCGAGCTGCGCGGGCACTTGCGCGCACTCTCGCCGCAGGCCACGCTCGACCGCGGCTATGCGATCGTGCAGGGCGTCGACGGCCACGTCGTGACCGCGCCCGCCGCCGCTCCCGCCGGCGCCGCGCTCACGATCACCCTCGCCGAGGGTACCGTCGCCGCGCGCTCCGAGGGAGATGCGCACAGCTGACCCGCTCCTCATCCGAGTCGCCCGCCCTCGTACAGATTCGGGCGACTCGAATCGGGAGTGGTCGACAGCGACGAACGGCACCGTCGGCGGCGCCGAATAGAATGGATGCCATGCCCTCCCCCACCGCCGTCTCCGAGCTGAGCTACGAGCAGGCGCGCGACGAACTCGTGCAGGTCGTCGGCGAGCTCGAGCAGGGCTCGGCGACCCTCGAGCAGTCGCTCGCCCTCTGGGAGCGCGGTGAGGCCCTCGCGGCCCGCTGCGAAGAATGGCTCATCGGCGCGAAGGCGCGCCTCGACGCCGCGCGAGCCGGGGCTGCTCGCGACGCCGATACCGAAGCCGGCGACCGCTGATGGCGCAGCGCGCACCGCGGGTCGTCGCCGAGCTCGGCCGCCCCGAGACTCCCGAAGAGACGGCCTCCCGCAAGGCCGAGGATTCCCTCAAACACCGCCAGAACCAGACGCTGCGCAACCTCCTGCTCGCGCTCGGGGCGAGCCTCGGCATCGTGCTCGTCATCGTGCTGCTCGTGCCGCGCAGCGACACCCCCATCGAGCGCGATGTCGACGTGGCATCCGTCGCCCTGCAGGCCCAGCCTGCGAGCGGCGACCCGCTCGCCGTTCCCGAACTGCCCGCGGGCTGGCGCGCCAACGCCGCCGAACTGCGCGTCAGCCAGGCCGATGACGTGACGGCCTGGTACGTGGGCTACCTCACCCCGAGCGACGAATTCATCGGGCTCTACCAGGGGCTCGACGCGAACCCCACCTGGGTCGCGGGCCTGCTCGCCCGCACGCTCGCCGTCGGCACGACCACGATCGACGGCGTCGAGTGGACGGTCTACGACAACCGCGAGTCATCCGAAGATGTCGGCAATGCCCGCTACGGGCTCACGACCGAAGCGGGCGGCACCACCTTCGTGCTGCTCGGCACCGCGACGTCCGAAGAATTCGAGACCCTCGCGTCGGCGCTCACGACGACCATCGAAGCGCAGAACTGACCCGCCCGCCACCGACCAGCACACACTGAGAGGCACTTGTGACCACGGAGCCGACCGAACGCCCGATGACGCCGGCCGAGACGTGGCGTGAACTGCGACGCGGCAACGAGCGATTCATCTCGGGCGAACCGCAGCACCCCCGTCAAGACATCGACCACCGGTCGTCGTTGGCGCACAGCCAGCGGCCGCTCGTCGCGATCTTCGGCTGCAGCGACTCGCGCCTCGCGGCCGAGATCATCTTCGACATCGGCCTCGGCGACGCCTTCGTGGTGCGCAACGCGGGCCAGGTCGTGAACGCCTCATCGCTCGGCTCGATCGAGTACGCCGTGGGCATCCTCCAGGTTCCCGTCGTGCTCGTGCTCGCGCACGACGAGTGCGGCGCCGTGCGCGCCGCCATCGACTCGCAGGCGGCCGACGCCGCGCCGCTGCCGGGCCACATCGGCGCGCTCGTCGACGCGATCGTGCCCGCCGTGCGCAAGGTCGCGGGGGTTGCCGACGGAGCCCCGATCGAGCCCGAGCACGTCGACGCCGGGTTCGTCGGCCGCGAGCACCTGCGCAACACCGTCACGGGGCTCGTCGAGGGCTCCGAGATGATCAGCGACGCGATCGCAGCGGGTACGCTGGCTATCGTCGGCGCGAACTACCGACTGTTCGAAGGTCGCGTCGAGACCGACATCGTCATCGGTCGCATCTGACGCCGTCACTCGGCATGCCGGCCCCGGCCGGCACTCGCAGAACCGAAGGGGAACACACCGTGGTGGACAACGCCGCCGACTATCGCATCGAGCACGACACGATGGGCGAGGTGCGGGTCCCCGCATCGGCGCTCTACCGGGCGCAGACCCAGCGTGCCGTCGAGAACTTCCCGATCTCGGGTGCGGGCCTCGAGCCCCAGCAGATCCAGGCGCTCGCGCGCATCAAGAAGGCCGCCGCGCAGGCCAACGCGCAGCTCGGCGTGCTCGACCCGGCCATCGCGACGGCGATCGAGTCCGCCGCCGACGAGGTCATCGCCGGAATGCACGGTTTCACCGAGCACTTCCCCGTCGACGTGTACCAGACCGGCTCCGGCACCTCGTCGAACATGAACATGAACGAGGTGCTCGCCACCATCGCGACCGGCAAGCTCGGCAGCCCGGTGCACCCCAACGACCACGTGAACGCCTCGCAGTCGTCGAACGACGTCTTCCCGACCTCGGTGCACATCGCGGTCACCGCGGCGCTCATCGACGAGCTGATCCCGGCGCTCGACCACCTCGCCGTCGCCTTCGAGGCGAAGGCCGTCCTCTGGGCCGACGTCGTCAAAGCCGGTCGCACCCACCTCATGGATGCGACCCCCGTCACCCTCGGCCAGGAGTTCGGCGGCTACGCCCGCCAGATCCGCCTCGGCATCGAGCGCGTGCGCACGGCGCTCCCCCGCGTCGCCGAGGTCCCGCTCGGCGGCACCGCCGTCGGCACCGGCATCAACACCCCGGCCGGGTTCCCGCAGCTCGTCATCTCACTGCTGCAGGCCGAGACCGAACTGCCGATCACCGAGGCCGTCGACCACTTCGAGGCCCAGGCCAACCGCGACGGGCTCGTCGATGCCTCGGGCGCGCTGCGCACGATCGCCGTGAGCCTCACGAAGATCGCGAACGACGTGCGCTGGATGGGCTCGGGCCCCAACACCGGCCTCGGCGAACTGCGCATCCCCGACCTGCAGCCCGGCTCGTCGATCATGCCCGGCAAGGTCAACCCCGTCGTGCCCGAGGCCGTGCTCATGGTGTGCGCCCGGGTCATCGGCAACGACGCGACGATCGCGTGGGGCGGAGCTTCCGGCGCCTTCGAGCTCAACGTACAGATCCCCGTCATGGGCACCGCGCTGCTCGAGTCGATCCGCCTGCTGGCCAACTCGGTGCGCGTGTTCGCCGACAAGACCATCGACGGCCTCGAAGCCGACGTCGACCGCGCAACCGCCCTCGCGGGCATGTCGCCGTCGATCGTGACCCCGCTCAACAAGCTCATCGGCTACGAGGCCGCCGCGAAGATCGCGAAGCACTCGGTCGCCAAGGGCATCACCGTGCGCGAGGCCGTGATCGAGCTCGGCTACGTCGAGCGCGGCGACCTCACGGTCGAGCAGCTCGACACCGCGCTCGACCTGCTGTCGATGACGCGCCCGCCGCAGGCGAAGTAGCACACGAACGACGGATGCCT
>NZ_JBSHJY010000072.1:0-7941 GCF_053619715.1 Agromyces sp. NPDC055520
CGTGTCGCCGCGGCATCCGACGTTCTCGTGGTGCCGGGCCCGAGCGGGCCGCGACGGGCGTCGGGCAGTGTCGGCGGCCGCTTGTAGTCTTGGGGGGTGTCGGACGCAGATAAGCCCACCCTCCTCGTCGTCGACGGCCATTCGCTGGCCTTCCGCGCCTTCTACGCTCTCCCGGTCGACAGTTTCACGACCCGCGACGGCCAGCACACGAACGCCATCCACGGCTTCCTGTCGATGCTGCTGCTGCTGCTCGCGAACGAGAAGCCGACCCACATCGCGGTCGCATTCGACATCTCGCGGGCGTCGTTCCGCACGCGCGAGTACCCCGAGTACAAGGGCACGCGCGGCGAGACGCCGGTCGAGTTCAAGGGGCAGGTGCCGCTGCTGCAAGACGCACTGAAGGCCATGGGCGTGCGCACCCTCGAGAAAGAAGACTTCGAGGCCGACGACATCCTCGCGACGCTCGCGGCCCGCGGTCGCGAAGAGGGCTACCGCGTGCTGCTCGTCTCGGGCGACCGCGACACCATCCAGCTCGTCAACGACGATGTCACGCTGCTCTACCCGAACACGCAGGGCGTCTCGCAACTGAAGCGCTACGACACCGAGGCGGTCGTCGAGCGGTACGGCATCCGCCCCGAGCAGTATCCGGATGTCGCGGCGCTCGTCGGCGAGTCGAGCGACAACCTCATCGGCATCACGAAGGTCGGCGAGAAGACCGCCGTCAAGTGGCTCGGACTCTACGGGTCGCTCGACGGCATCCTCGAGCACGCCGACGAGATCAAGGGCGTCGTCGGGCAGAACCTGCGCGACGAGAAAGAGAACGCGATCCGCAATCGCCGGCTCAACCGGCTCGTCACCGACGTCGAGCTCGACGTCGCGATCGACGAGCTCGAGGCGAAGCCGATCGACATCGAGGCGGTGCAGCCGCTGTTCGAGCGGCTCGAGTTCCGCACGCTGTTCGAGCGGCTGAAGAAGATCGCCGCGGGCGACGGCAACGGCAACGGCGCCTCCGCGGCACCCGGTGGGGCGTCATCGCCCGGTGCAGTGCCAGCTGCAGAGGCGCCGGCGGCGGCCGTCGCCCCGACGCCGCGCCGCCTCCTCGACGAAGAGCTCGCGGCGTGGATCGAGCGCGCCGTCGTCGCCGAGCCCGCGGGCCTCGGCCTCAGCCTCGAGGTGCTCGACGGGCAGGTGATCGGCGCCGGCATCGCGACGTCCGTCGAATCCGTGCACCTGCCGTGGCAGCCGGGGCGCAGCGACTACGCACCGTTCGAGGCGTGGCTCGCGAGCGACGCGCCGAAGATCATGACTGACGCGAAGCCGCAGTTGAAGGCGCTCATGCGCTCGGGTCTCGCCTTCGACGGGCTCGTCGTCGACACCCTCGTCGCCGGCTGGCTCGTGCGGCCGATCCTCGCCGAGAAGACCCTGGCCGACCTCGTCGATCGCTACCTCGGCGAGACCGTGCCGCAGGCCGACCCGGCCCAGCTCGTGCCCGAGGAGGGCACCGACGCCGGCGCGCCCGAGTACGCGTGGTACTCGCTGCGGGTCGCGCCCGTCGTGCTCCGGGCCCTCCCCGAGAGTTCGCGCCAGTTGCTCGCCGACATCGAGATGCCGCTCGTCTCGGTGCTCGCCGCCATGGAGGTGCGCGGCGTCACGGTCGATCACACCGAGCTCGCGTCGCTCTCGGCCGAGCTGGGTGCGCGCGCGGCCGGCCTGGCCGAGGCGGCCTACGCCGAGATCGATCGCGAGGTCAACCTCGGCTCGCCGAAGCAGCTGCAAGAGGTGCTCTTCGACCAGCTCGGCATGCCCAAGACCCGCGCGACGAAGACCGGGTACACGACCGATGCGAGCGCCCTGGCCGACCTGCAGGAGTCGAACCCGCACCCGTTCCTCGGCTACCTGCTCGAGCACCGTGACGCCACGAAACTGCGCCAGATCGTCGAGTCGCTCGACAAGGCGATCGCCGCCGACGGGCGGATCCACACGAGCTACGGGCAGATCGGCGCGGCGACGGGCCGCATGTCGTCGAACGACCCCAACCTGCAGAACATCCCGATCCGCACCGAAGACGGCCGTCGCATCCGCAAGGCGTTCCGGCACGGACCGGAGTACACCGAGTTGCTCACCGCCGACTACTCGCAGATCGAGATGCGCATCATGGCGCACCTCTCGGGCGACCCGGGGCTGATCGAAGCGTTCAACGCCGGTGAAGACCTGCACCGATTCGTCGGCGCGCGCGTCTTCGGGGTCGACCCCGAAGACGTCACCCCCGAGATGCGCACGAAGGTCAAGGCGATGTCGTACGGGCTCGCCTACGGCCTCAGCGCCTTCGGGCTCTCGAAGCAGCTGCGCATCGACCGCGCCGAGGCGACGCAGCTCATGAAGGAGTACTTCGAGCGGTTCGGCGCAGTGCGCGACTACCTGCGAATGGTCGTCGAGCAGGCGAAGATCGACGGCTACACCGAGACGATCTTCGGTCGCCGGCGCCCGTTCCCCGACCTCAACAGCCCCAACCGCGTGCACCGCGAGAACGCCGAACGCGCCGCACTGAACTCGCCGATCCAGGGCTCGGCGGCCGACATCATGAAGATCGCCATGGTGGGCGTCGAGCGCGAGTTCGCCGCCCAGGGGCTCGAGAGCCGCATGCTGCTGACGGTCCACGACGAACTCATCTTCGAGGTCGCAGCGGGTGAGTCCGAGACGCTCGAGGCCGTCGTGCGCGACCGCATGGCGCACGCCGCCGAACTGCTCGTGCCGCTCGACGTGCAGATCGGTCGCGGGGCCAACTGGGAGGACGCGGCGCACTGAGCGGCGACCGCACCGTTGCTGCGCGGTGTCGGCGGCCTGTCATAGGCTCGCATCATGGCATCGAGTGAGCGCACCCCGACCGACGTCGATCGCATCGCAGAGGGGTGGGTCGACACGCTCGTCGAACTGAACCCCGGCGTCGGCACCTACATCGGGCGCACGAGCCACGACGACCGGCTGGCCGACTACTCGCCGGCCGGCCATGAGCGCTCGATCGCCGCCACCCGCGAGGTTCTGGCCGCGTTCCGCGCAGCGACTCCGGTCGACGACGTCGACCGCATCACCGTCGCCGATCTCGGCAGCGAACTCGAACTCGAGCTCGAGCGGCACGATGCCGAGCTCCACCTGCGCGATCTCAATGTCATCGCGAGTCCGGCCCAAGAGATCCGCGAGGTCTTCGACCTCATGCCGACCGACGCCCCCGAAGAGTGGGAGCGCATCGCGAGCCGGCTCGAGGCCGTTCCCGGTGCGATCGACGGCTACATCGAGACGCTGCGTGCCGGCATCGCCCGCGGCACCGTTCCCGCCGTGCGCCAGGTGCGCGAGGTGGCCGCTCAGGCTCGCCGCATCGCGAAGCCCGACGGCTTCTTCGGCACGTTCGCCGGCTCCGCGAAGGCCGGCGACGACGAACTTCCGGCGTCGATCAAGAACCACCTCGGCACCGGTGCCGCTGCGGCCGCCGCCTCGTACGGCCGACTCGCCGAGTTCCTCGAGACCGAGCTGCACCCGGTCGCCGGCGAGCACGACGGCGTCGGCCGCGAGATCTACGCACTGCAGTCGCGGCACTTCCTCGGCGCCGAGATCGACCTCGACGAGACCTACGAGTGGGGCATCGAAGAGCTCGCCCGCATGGTCGCCGAGCAAGAGGCGATCGCGAACGAGATCAAGCCCGGGGCATCCGTCGCCGAGGCCATCGCCTTCCTCGACGGCGACGATTCCCGCAAGCTGCACGGCACCGACGCCCTGCAGCGGTGGATGCAGGAGACGAGCGACCGCGCGGTCGCAGAGCTCGCCGGCACGCAGTTCGACATCCCCGCCGAGATCCGCACGCTCGAGTGCCTGATCGCGCCGACGCAAGAGGGCGGCATCTACTACACCGGCCCGAGCGACGACTTCTCGCGCCCGGGTCGCATGTGGTGGTCGGTGCCCGAGGGCGTGACCGAGTTCGACACCTGGCGCGAGCTCACGACGGTGTACCACGAGGGTGTGCCGGGCCACCACCTGCAGATCGGCCAGGCCGTCGTGAACCGCGGTCAGCTGAACACCTGGCGGCGCCAGCTCGCGGGCACGAGCGGCCACGCAGAGGGTTGGGCGCTCTATGCCGAGCGGCTCATGCAGGGCCTCGGCTACCTCGACGACCCCGCCGACCGGCTCGGCATGCTCGACGGCCAGCGCATGCGCGCCGCCCGCGTCGTGCTCGACATCGGCGTGCACCTCGGCAAGCAGCGGCCCGACGGCCAGGGCGTCTGGACGGGCGAGTACGCCTTCGAGTTCCTCGGCCAGAACGTGAACATGAACGAGGGCTTCGTGCGCTTCGAGGTCAACCGCTACCTCGGCTGGCCGGGCCAGGCGCCGTCGTACAAGGTCGGCCAGCGCATCTGGGAGCAGCTGCGCGACGAGGTGGCGCGCCGCGAGGGTGAGGCGTTCGACATCCGCGAGTTCCACCGCAACGCGCTCGCGCTCGGCGGCGTCGGGCTCGACACTCTGCGTTCAGCGCTGCTCGGCTGAGTCGCGCAGGTGCCGAGGCAGCAGCCGCAGGGGCGCGCACCGTCGACGGATGCCGCGCCGTTGACGGATGGCGCACCGTCGCCGTACGCGCGGGCCCTGGGCCGGGCCGTGGCCGAGCTCGACCCGGGTCTGCAGCGCTACTTCTCGGAGGTGCCCGGGGGCGCGGTCGGCCGCGGCAGCGGTACGTTCGACCTGGTCGGCACGCCGCGCCGGTGGCTCTGGCCCGTGCTCGCGGTGCTCGGCCGATGGGGCGTCCTGTTCCCCGTGCACGAGGTCGACGTGCCGTTCACGGTCGAGAACCGACGTTCGGCGACGGGAGCGCTTCGCGCCGTGCGACGGTTCGAGTTCCGCTCCGGTGCGCGCGAGATGGTCGACACGGTGCACTTCCGCAACGGCCGGGTGGTCGACGTGCTCGGTTCGGGTGGGCAGTTGCGCGTGGCGTTCGAGGCCAGCGCACGCGATGGTGCGCTCGTGCTCCGGTCGACGGCGGTCGGCCTTCGACTCGGTCGGGTGCGACTGCGGATCCCGACCGCCGTGGCGCCGCGAGCCCGACTCGTCGAGCAGTTCGACCCGTCGAGCGGCCGTCAGCGTGTTCGATTCACGCTCGACGCCCCGCTGCTCGGGCGCATCTACGAGTACGCGGGCTCGTTCGTGTACGAGATCGAAAAGGAGGCGCCGGCATGACGCGCGTGGTCATCGCCGGGGCATCCGGGTTCATCGGTCGTGCGCTCGTCGCCCACTTCCGCGCGAGGGGTGACGAGGTCGTCACGATCGGCCGAGGCCGTGAAGCGGATGCCGCGTGGCACGAGCCTGCGGCGCTCGCCCGCCTCATCGACGGAAGCGGAATGCTCGTGAACCTCGCGGGCAGGAGCGTGAACTGCCGGTACACGCCGGCCAATCGCGCTGAGATCATGCGGTCGCGGGTCGAGACGACCGCGGCACTGCGCACGGCGGTGGCCGCTGCGGCCGCACCGCCTCGTGTCTGGTTCAATTCGTCGACGGCGACCATCTACCGGCATGCCGAAGACCGCCCGATGACCGAACGCGACGGCGAGATCGGCACCGGGTTCTCGGTCGAGGTCGCGAAGGCGTGGGAGCGGGAGTTCTTCGCGGGAGCGCTGCCGTCGACCCGGCGTGTCGCCCTGCGCATCGCCATCGTGCTCGGCGACGGCAGCGTGATGCGGCCGCTCGCGCTGCTCGCCCGGTTCGGGCTGGGCGGCCCGCAGCTCGACGGGCGCTGGCCTTCGACGCGGGCGCGCAGGGCGGCGGGCACGCACCACGAGTTCCGTGCGCGCGGCGGCCGGCAGCGGTTCAGCTGGGTGCATCTCGACGATCTCGCGGGCATCATCGACTTCCTCGCGGAGCGGCCCGATCTCGACGGTGTCGTCAACGTCAGCGCGCCGAATCCCACCGACAATCGCACGCTCATGCGCGCCATCCGGCGGCTGCTCCGCATGCCCTTCGGCATGCCGGCGTGGCGGTGGATGCTCGAACTCGGCTCGGCGGTGATCCGCACCGAGACCGAACTCGTGCTGAAGAGCCGTTGGGTCGTGCCCGAGCGGCTGCTCGAGGCCGGTTACGAGTTCGCGAACCCCGACCTCGAACCCGCGCTCCGCAGCATCCTGAAGCCCGAATCGGCGGGTGCCGGGGCCGCAGCGGCGTCGGCCGCGGGGGAGTGACGCGGCCGGTTGCCATTGCGCGAGCCGTTCCGTTAGGATTGAGCGTCACTCGTGTGACATCCCTGTCCGCATGCCCATCGCGGAATCAACATATCGCTCTCCCACGCGATGGGCTCGATTTTGTCCTTTACGGAGCATTCACTACATGACAACCGCAACGACCAAGGCACCCAAGCAGGTCGCGATCAACGACATCGGATCTGCTGACGATTTCCTCGCCGCGGTCGAGAAGACTTTGAAGTTCTTCAACGACGGCGACCTCATCGAGGGTACCGTCGTGAAGATCGACCGCGACGAGGTGCTCCTCGACGTCGGCTACAAGACCGAGGGTGTCATCCCCTCGCGTGAGCTTTCCATCAAGCACGACGTCGACCCCAGCGAGGTCGTCGGCGTCGGCGACACCGTCGAGGCCCTCGTTCTCCAGAAGGAGGACAAGGAAGGCCGTCTCATCCTGTCGAAGAAGCGCGCTCAGTACGAGCGTGCGTGGGGCGACGTGGAGAAGATCAAGGAGGCCGACGGCGTCGTGACCGGTTCGGTCATCGAGGTCGTCAAGGGCGGCCTGATCGTCGACATCGGCCTCCGCGGATTCCTCCCGGCGTCGCTCATCGAGCTCCGCCGCGTGCGCGACCTCACGCCGTACCTCGGCCAGGAGATCGAGGCGAAGATCCTCGAGCTCGACAAGAACCGCAACAACGTCGTGCTCTCGCGCCGCGCGCTCCTCGAGCAGACGCAGTCCGAGTCGCGTTCGACGTTCCTCGCGAACCTCCACCCGGGCCAGATCCGCAAGGGTGTCATCTCGTCGATCGTCAACTTCGGTGCGTTCGTCGACCTGGGCGGCGTCGACGGTCTCGTCCACGTCTCCGAGCTCTCGTGGAAGCACATCGAGCACGCCAGCGAGGTCGTCGAGGTCGGTCAGGAGGTCACCGTCGAGGTGCTCTCCGTCGAGCTCGACCGCGAGCGCGTCTCGCTGTCGCTCAAGGCGACGCAGGAGGACCCGTGGCAGGTCTTCGCCCGTACCCACGCGATCGGTCAGGTCGCCCCGGGTAAGGTCACGAAGCTCGTTCCGTTCGGTGCGTTCGTTCGCGTCGCCGACGGCATCGAGGGCCTCGTCCACATCTCCGAGCTGTCGGGCAAGCACGTCGAGCTCGCAGAGCAGGTCGTGTCGGTCGGCGAAGAGGTCTTCGTCAAGGTCATCGACATCGACCTCGAGCGCCGCCGCATCTCGCTCTCGCTGAAGCAGGCGAACGAGGGCGTCGACCCCGAGGGCACCGAGTTCGACCCGGCGCTCTACGGCATGCTCACCGAGTACGACGAGGCGGGCAACTACAAGTACCCCGAGGGCTTCGACCCCGAGACCAACGAGTGGCGCGAGGGCTTCGAGGCCCAGCGCGAGAAGTGGGAGCAGGACTACGCTGCAGCCCAGGCTCGCTGGGAGGCGCACAAGAAGCAGGTCGCCGCGGCGAACGCTGCCGCTGTGGCCGACGACTCGTTCACCTCGAGCGCTGCGTCGTTCTCGAGCGACTCGGCCGGCGCGGGCACCCTCGCCGACGACGCGTCGCTCGCGGCGCTGCGCGAGAAGCTCTCGAGCAACAACTGATCGCTGCCGCGATTCACGCGGCACGCGGTACGGAAGGCCGGTCCCCTCGCTGCCCGGCATGGACGGGATCACCGCCGCCGTGGAGCTGCAGGCCAAGCTGCCCTCCTGCCGTTCCCTGCTGCTGACCAGCGT
>NZ_JBSHJY010000073.1:0-7700 GCF_053619715.1 Agromyces sp. NPDC055520
TAGCGCGACAGTGCAGCGTCGGGCGACGGCGCGTCGAGTGGATGCCTCAGCTCGCGCGCTCGAGCACCGCCCGGGTCGAGGCCTCGGGCCGAAGGTCGAGGCGGCGCAGCAGCTGCGCGTTCGCCGCGACGATGATCGTCGAGAGGCTCATCAGGATCGCGCCGACCGACATCGGCAGCACGAACCCGATCGGGGCGAGCACGCCGGCCGCGAGCGGTACCGACACGAGGTTGTACCCGGCCGCCCACCACAGGTTCTGCGACATCTTGCGGTAGCTCGCCCGCGACAGCTCGATGACCGAGATCACCGAACGCGGGTCGCTCGACGCGAGGATCACGCCGGCCGAGGCGATCGCGACATCCGTGCCGGCGCCGATCGCGATGCCGACGTCGGCCTGCGCGAGCGCGGGGGCGTCGTTGACGCCGTCGCCGACCATCGCGACGCTCAGCCCCTCCGACTGGAGCTCTTGCACCTTCGCGGCCTTGTCTTCGGGGCGCACACCGGCGTAGACCCGGTCGATGCCGAGCTGCGCGGCGACCGTGCGGGCCACCGGTTCGGCGTCGCCCGTGATCATCACGACCTGCACGCCGAGGGCGTGCAGCGCTTCGACGGCCTCCTTCGACTCGGGCCGCACCTCGTCGGCGAGTGCGATGGCACCGGCGATGTCGTGCCCGACCATGACGTGCAGCACGGTGGCCCCGCCCTCCGACCAGGCGACCGTCTGCGGCATCGGGTCGACGCCGCGGCCCGCCAGCAGCGACGGTCCGCCGACGTGCACCGGCACCCCCGCGACGATCGCGGTGACGCCGAGGCCCGCCGCGGCCGCGAAGTTCGTGACCGCCGGGATGTCGAGCGACTTCGCCTCGGCGTGCGCGACGATGGCGCGGGCGAGCGGGTGCTCCGAGTCGCGTTCGACCGCTGCGGCGATCGCGATCACACCGTCGAGGTCGTAGCCGGGCGCTGAGACCGCGTCGGTCACGACGGGCTCGCCCTTCGTGAGGGTGCCCGTCTTGTCGAAGAGCACCGCGCCGACCGTGCGCATGGTCTCGAGTGCGAGGCGGTCGGTGACGAGCACGCCGCCCTTCGCCGCACGTTCGGTCGCGATCGAGACGACGAGCGGAATCGCGAGGCCGAGCGCGTGGGGGCAGGCGATCACGAGCACCGTGATCGTGCGGACGACGGCGTCGTCGGGGTCGCCGAGCAGGGTCCAGGTGATCGCGGTGACGACCGCGGCGCCGAGCGCGAACCAGAACAGCCATCCGGCGGCGCGGTCGGCGAGGCGCTGGGCACGCGAGCTCGAGGCCTGCGCCTGCGCGACGAGGCGCTGGATGCCCGCGAGGGCGGTGTCGTCGCCCACCGCGCCGACGCGCACGCGGATCGCGGTGTCGGTCGCGACCGTGCCGGCCACGACGCGGTCGCCCGGGCCTCGGGCGACCGTGACGGACTCGCCCGTGATCATCGACTCGTCCATCGAGGCGGTGCCGTCGATCACGTCGCCGTCGGCGGGCACGCGGCCGCCCGGGCGCACGATCACGACGTCGCCGACGTCGAGTTGCGAGGGCGAGACGGTCTCGGTGACGGATGCCGCGGCGGCTCCGGCCCCCGACGGCACGAGCCGCTCGGCCTCGTCGGGCAGCAGGGCGGCCAGTGCGTCGAGCGCGCTCGACGCCTGCATGATCGAGCGCATCTCGATCCAGTGGCCGAGCAGCATGATCACGATGAGGAGTGCGAGCTCCCACCAGAAGTCGAGGTGGTGGTCGAGAATGCCGAGGCTCGCGCCGAGCGATGCGAAGTACGCGACCGTGATCGCGAGGCCGATCAGCAGCATCATGCCGGGCTTGCGGGCCTTCAGCTCCGACCAGGCGCCGGTGAGGAACGGCTTGCCGCCCCAGAAGTACATGACGGTGCCGAGAATCGGCGAGATCCAGAGGACGACGGGGCTGTCGGGCAGCGAGTAGCCGAGGATCGACGCGAACATCGGGCTGAACGCGATGGTCGGCACGGCGATGACGAGCATGATCCAGAACAGGCGGCGGAACTGGCCGACGTGGTCGCCGTGACCCCCGTGCCCGTTCATGTCGTGCCCGGCGTGCGGGTCGTGCCCGCTCATGTCGTGCCCGGCGTGCGGGTCGACCGCCGCGGCCGCCGTCGCCCGGTGCCCTGCGTGAGCATCGTGCCCTGCGTGAGGATCGTGCCCCGCGTGCGCATCGTGTTCGTGTCCGTCGTGAGTCGTGCTCATCGATCTTCCTCCGTCGTCAGCTCGGTTCGAGCTTATACCCCTAGGGGGTATCTGTCATGAGGTGGAACGCCTGCCCGCCGGGACTATTCCCGAGTCACGGCGAACACTCTCGACGGTAGCAGCGGGGCCGGAGGGCGCGTGTACGATCGCAAGTGAGGAGATGGTCATGTCCAGGATCGTCTGGGTCGTCGTCGCGGTGGTCAGCCTTGCAGCTCTCGCCGTGGCCTACGTGGTGCTGCCCGACACGGGTGTGTGGGTATTCGCGGTGCTCTGGGGAGCGATCGCGATCGGTTCCGTCGTCAGAGTGTTGCGGAAGCGCACCGGTCCGCCGGTACAGGAGCCCGGCCGAGACGCGCTCGCCGCCTACGAGGAGAACTACCTGAACCGCCCTCCCCAACGCATCCAGTGGCCGCTCGACACCGAACCGACGACCTCGGTCGTCGAGAACCATGGCGACGGTGACATCGAGGGCAACCGAATCATCGTCGACCCTCGCTGACGCGTCTGCACTGATGCGCCTGCACTGAAGCGTCTGGCATCGCAGACATCGGCATGAGCGGATGCCTCGGCGCGCGGCATCCGATTGCTAACGTCTGAGCCATGGGCACTGCCGCGCTTTCGAACGATCCCCTCTGGCCGCGGGCCGGTGACTGGCCGGCGCTCGACGCGCTCGGTGTCGGCGGCCGCGCCGACCTCGCCATCATCGGGGTGCCGGCGTTCGCCACCTCGCTCTCGCCGACCGGGGCGCATGCGACGCCCGCGGCGATCCGCGCGGCACTGCGCCGCTACAGCCCGACGCTCATGGCCGACCGCGGAGCCGACCGCGGCTTCGACCGCGGCTTCGACCGCGGCGCCGCAGGCAGCGCCGACCGCAGCGCCGCACGCTCGCTCGACGATCTCGTGTTCGCCGACGCGGGCGACGTCGCCGAACCAGACGGACCCGAGGGCGAGGCGCGGGTGCAGGCAGCGGTCGCTGCGGCAGCTGCCCGAGCAGGCACCGTGGTCGCGCTCGGCGGCGACAACTCGCTGACCTCGCCCGTCGCACTCGGCGTCTGGGGCGATCGGCACGCGACCGCCGGCCTCATCACGCTCGACGCCCACTACGACCTGCGCGACGGCGTGAGCAACGGCTCGCCCGTGCGGCGACTGCTCGAAGCGGGGCTCGACGGCCGGCGCATCGTGCAGATCGGCATCGCCGACTTCGTGAACTCGCGCGAGTACGCCGACCGGGCCCGCGACGCCGGCATCACCGTCGTGCACCGCGACGAATTGCACCGGCGCCCCATGACCGACGTGTTCGCCGAGGCGCTCGAGATCGCGGGAGCGGGGGGCGGGCCGATCCACGTCGATCTCGACGTCGACGTGTGCGACCGCGCGGTGGCGCCCGGATGCCCCGCATCGGTGCCCGGCGGCATCTCGGCGTGGGAGTTGCGGCAGGCCGCGCGGGCGGCAGGCGTCGACGCCCGGGTCGAGTCGGTCGACCTCGCAGAGGTCGACGCCACGGCCGACGCCCCCGACGGCCGCACGGTGCGACTCGCCGCGCTCTGCGTGTTGGAGGTCGCTGCGGGAATCGCCCTACGCTGACAGCGTGCCTCGATCGAGAGGTGCACGATGAACACGGGAACGGAATCATGAAGACTCTCCTGCTGGTGCGTCACGCCAAGTCGAGCTGGGGCGACCAGACGCTTCCCGACCACGAGCGTCCCCTGAACCACCGGGGCCGGCGCGATGCGCCGAGGGCGGGTGAGCGCCTGCGGGAGCGGGGCGTCGCTCCCGACGTGATCGTGACGAGCACGGCCGTGCGCGCCCGCTCGACGGCGGAGATCCTCGCGAAGGCGCTCGATCGCGAATCCGGCCGAATCGTGGAGGACGACCGTCTCTACGGCGCGACTCCGGACGGCCTGCTCGACATCATCCGGGCACTCGACGATGAGCTGGCCGGCGTCATGCTGGTCGGCCACAACCCCGAGATCGGCGAGCTCGCCTCCCGGCTCTCGGGCGAGGTCGTCGACATGCCGACCTGCGCCGTCGCCGAGTTCCGATTCGACGTCGCGGACTGGGCAGAGGTCGGCGCTGTCGCGCCGGCCGAGGTGCTGTTCGAGGCTCCTGCTCACGACCGGTGACGAACACGCCGCCGATGACGAAACGGGAGGCGTTGCTCGGCGGATGCCCCAGACGGGCGTACCGTACGACTGGCGGCACTCCGCGTGCTGGACGTCGCCGCGGGCATCACTGCACCGGCAGGCATGCGCGCGACCGGCCCGACGGAAGGACGCACCGTGAAGACCCTCGTGCTCATGCGCCACGCGAAGTCGAGCTGGGAATCGCCGGGCCTCGCCGACCACGATCGCCCGCTGAACGATCGGGGCCGCGAGGATGCGCCGCGCATGGGCCGGAGGCTCGTCGAGCGCGGCATCGAGCCCGACGTGATCATCACGAGCACCGCGGAACGGGCGCGGTCGACGGCAGCGCTGGTCGCCGCTGAGCTCGGCACCCCGGCTCGGCGGGTCATCGCCGATGAGCGGCTCTACGCGGCATCCGTCGACACGCTGCTGCGCGTCATCCGCTCGCTCGACCGGCGGGTCGCGACCGCGATGCTCGTCGGCCACAACCCCGAGATGACCGAGCTCGCCACCCGCTTCTCGAAGTCGGCCGAGGCGATGCCGACGGCCGCCATCGCCGTGTTCACCTTCGGCACGGACTCGTGGGCCGAGGTGCGTACCGCGACGAGCACCGGCAACGCCGCCGCAGCACCGGTCGAGGTGACCTTCGACGCCCCCGACCGTTCGCACGACCGGTACCGATGACAGGACGGCGGGGCAGCGCTAGTCTCGATGCCGACGGGAGGGAGCGACATGTCGTTCATCACCAGGGGGTTCAGCGGTCGCGGTCGTGAGCGCGATGAGCGACTGCCACCCGGCCAGACCCTCGTTCACGACTTCCCGGTGCTCTCGGCGGGGCCGACGCCCGAGATCGACACGGCCGACTGGGAGTTCACGATCCGCACCGAGTCGGGCGTGCACCGCTGGAACTGGGACGAGTTCACCGCGCTCGCGATCGACGACGTCGACACCGACATCCACTGCGTGACCCACTGGTCGAAACTCGGCACGCGCTGGCGCGGCGTCTCGCTCGACACGCTCTTCGAACAGGTCGAGACCGAGCACGAGTTCGTCATGGCGCACAGCTATGGCGGCTACACGACGAACGTGCCGCTCGACGAGTTGCTCGACGGTCAGTCGTGGGTCGCCATCGAGTTCGACGGCGAGCCGCTCGAACCCGAGCACGGCGGGCCGGCGCGACTGCTCGTGCCGCATCTCTACTTCTGGAAGAGCGCGAAGTGGGTGCGCGGCCTCGTGATGATGGACGAGGACGAGCCAGGCTTCTGGGAGCAGAACGGTTACCACCTGCACGGGGATCCGTGGAAGGAAGAGCGCTACTGGTGAGCGAGGTGCCCCGCTCGGGCTGGCACGTCGCGACCGTCGCGTCGACGCGACGCGAGACGCCGAACGCCTCGCGCCTCGAGCTCGAGGTCGACGGATGGCCCGGCAACGCCGCAGGCCAGCACCTCGACGTGCGGCTCACGGCGCCCGACGGGTACACCGCCACCCGCTCGTACTCCATCGCCTCCTCGGGAACGGGCTCGCGTGTGACGCTCGCCGTCGACAAGCTGCCCGACGGCGAGGTCTCGCCGTACCTCGTCGACGACGTTCGGCCCGGCGACATGCTCGAGGTGCACGGGCCGCTCGGCGCATTCTTCGTGTGGGCGCCGGATGCCGCGGCCGCACGCGACCCGAGGGGCGACGCGTCCGGCAGCGGCACGACGGGCGGTATCCGGCCGGTGCAGCTCATCGCCGGCGGCTCGGGCGTCGTGCCGCTCTACGCGATGGCCGAGGCGCACGGGGCCGCCGACGACCCGACGCCGTTCCGGCTGCTCTACTCGGTGCGGAGCCCCGACGACGTCTACTTCGCCGACGAGTTGCAGTCGCTCGTCGCGGCATCCGCTCCGCTGCAGCTCGACCTCGTCTACACGCGACGCGCGCCCGAGGGGTGGTCGACGCCGCCCGCGCGCATCACGCTCGAGGCGCTCGAGGCGGCCGTGATCCCGGCGGCCGAACGGCCGCGCGTCTTCGTCTGCGGCTCGACTGGCTTCGTCGAGCGCACCGCCGACTGGCTCGTCGAGCTCGGCCACGACGCGCGTTCGATCCGCACCGAGCGATACGGAGGCACCTGATGCAGCACGTCGACGGCAACGCCCTGGCGGGCCCGCTCGCCGAGTTCTTCAGCTTCGACGCCACCACCGCGACGGCGCGGTGCAACGGCTGCGGCGAGATCGGCGAGCTCGCCCGCGCGATGGTCTACCGCAGCGGCGCCGGCACCGTCGTGCGCTGCAGCAACTGCGACCACGTGCTCGCCACCCTCGTCGAGACGGCCGACCGTGCGTGGATCGGGCTCAGCGGCATCAGTGCGATCGAGGTGCGGCGCGGGTGAACCGCCCGCCTGCACCTCGTCAGGCGATGACGGCGCCGTCCTTCCAGACGCGCCCGACGAGCGGCACGCCCGGCCGGTAGGCGAGATGCACGTGGCTCGGCGCCGTGAGCTCCACGAGATCCGCGCGCATGCCCGGGCGGATCGCACCGACATCCGTTCGCCGCAGCGCTGCCGCGCCGCCCGCGGTCGACGCCCAGAGGGCCTCGGCGGGCGTCATGCCCATGTCGCGCACGGCGACGGCGATGCAGAACGGCAGCGAACTCGTGAAGCTCGATCCCGGGTTGCAGTCGCTCGCCAGGGCGACCGTCACGCCCGCCTCGATGAGACGGCGCGCATCGGGGTAGGGCTGCCGGGTCGAGAACTCGACGCCCGGCAAGAGGGTCGCGACGGTTTCGGATGACGCGAGCGCCGCGACATCCGCATCGCTCAAGTAGGTGCAGTGGTCGACCGAGGCGGCGCCGAGTTCGACCGCGAGCTGCACGCCGGGGCCTTCGCCGAGCTGATTGCCGTGCACCCGCACGCCGAGGCCGGCTGCAGCGCCGGCCTCGAGCACGCGCCGCGACTGTTCGGCGGTGAAGGCGCCGCGCTCGCAGAAGGCGTCGACCCAGCGCGAGTGCGGGGCGCACGCGGCGAGCATGTCGCCGACGACGAGGTCGACATAGGCGTCGGCGGCGCGGGCGGATGCCTCGGGGCTGCCGGGCTCGCCGAACGCCGGGTCTTCGCGGAACTCGAACGGCACGACGTGCGCACCGAGGAACGTCACCTCGGAGGTGACCTCGCGGGCGAGCCGCACGAGCCGCTCTTCGTCGACGACCGACAATCCGTAGCCGCTCTTGATCTCGAACGTCGTGGTGCCCTGGGCGTGCAGCTCGGCCACGAAGCCCGCGAGCCGGGCGCGCAGCTCGTCGTCGGTCGCGGCCCCCCGGGCCGCCACCCACGAGCGGGATCCGCCCGCCCCGGAACCCGGGCC
>NZ_JBSHJY010000074.1:0-7289 GCF_053619715.1 Agromyces sp. NPDC055520
CAGCCATGAACGTCCGTGACACGAGCCCCACCCGAAAGGAGGATGAGACCGTGACAGAAACCATCGCGCGCGAGGTCGCCGCGCCCCGGCCCCAGGCGCCGCGCGCCCCTCGTGGCAAGCGCCGCACACTGTCGGTGCCGCACCTGCTCCTCATCCCCGCCATCCTCATCCTCCTGGTCGGCATGGGCTACCCGCTCGTCTGGCAGGCCGTCACCTCGCTGCAGAAGTTCGGCATCCAGCAGCAGTTCGGAAAGCCCGCCGAGTTCGTCGGCCTGCAGAACTACATCCATCTCGCCACCGACCCCACGATGTGGCAGGTCGTCGGCCGCTCGCTGCTGTTCTGCATCGTCACGGCGGCGCTGACGATCGTCGTCGGCATCCTGCTCGCCGTGCTCATGACCGCGGTCGGCCGCACGGCGCGCCTGACGCTGCAGATCTCCCTGCTGCTCGCCTGGGCCATGCCCGTCGTCGCCGCGATGACCGTGTGGATCTGGCTCTTCGACCGTCGCCGCGGCGTCGTGAACTACCTGCTCGACATGATCCCGGGCGTGGACATGAACCGCTTCTCGTGGCTGTCCACCCCGCTCACCTTCTTCATCGTCGCGAGCATCATCGTGATCTGGATGTCGGTGCCGTTCGTCGCCTTCTCGGTGTACGCGGGCCTCACCCAGGTCTCCGACGAGGTGCTCGAGGCCGCCCAGCTCGACGGCGCGAACGGCGCCAAGCGCTTGCGCTACATCATCATGCCGATGATCCGGCCGGTCATCATGATCGTGCTGCTGCTGCAGCTCATCTGGGACCTGCGCGTGTTCACGCAGATCACGATGCTGCAGGATGCCGGTTCGAAGGCCTCCGAGTTCGACCTGCTCGGCACCTACATCTACAAGCTCGGGGCCGGGTCCCAAGACTTCGGCATGGCCTCGGCGGTCTCCATCTTCGTGCTCGCACTGACCCTCGCGATCAGCTGGTTCTACGTGCGCTCCCTGCTCAAGGAGGACGAACAGTCATGACCACCTCCGTCACGATCCCCACGGGCGGTGAGCTCGGGGCCACGGCGTCGGCGATTCCGGTCGGGCGGGTTCGCACCCGCACGCGGTGGAGCCGTCGCTTCCGCACCCGCCGCGTGCTGCTGACGATCCTCGCCTTCGCGATCGCGCTGGCCTGGGTGTTCCCCGTCTACTGGATGATGAACTCCTCGCTGCTCTCGAACCGCACGCTGCAGTCGTTCATCCCGACGTTCGTGCCGTTCGGCGGTTCGTTCGCGAACTACGAGAACGTGCTCGAAGACGGCTCGTTCTTCACGGCGCTCGGCATCAGCCTCTCGATCACGCTCATCGCCGTGTTCTTCTGCCTGCTGTTCGCCTTCCTCGCCGCCGTGGCGATCAGCCGGTTCCGGTTCAAGGGCCGCAAGAGCTTCGTGCTCGCGGTGCTCATCGTGCAGATGCTGCCCGCCGAGGGCCTGTTCATCGCCCAGTACAAGATGGTCTCGAGCGTCGGCCTGCTGAACTCGGTCATCGGCGTCAGCATCATCTACACGGCGGCCGTGGTGCCGTTCACGGTATGGATGCTCCGCGGCTTCGTCGCCGGCATCCCCGCCGACCTCGAAGAGGCTGCGATGGTCGACGGGCTGAGCCGCACGCAGGCCTTCATGCGCATCACGTTCCCACTGCTGGCCCCGGGGCTCGTGGCATCCGGTGTCTTCGCCTTCCTGCAGGCGTGGAACGAGTTCACGGTCGCCCTCGTGCTGCTGCCGGCCGAGCAGATGCACACGCTGCCGCTGTGGCTGCGCGGCTTCATCCAGGCCAGCGCGACGCGCGAGACCGACTGGGGTCAGGTGATGGCCGCGTCGACCCTCGTCGCGGTGCCGGTCATCGTGTTCTTCCTCATCGTGCAGGGCCGCATGACCAGCGGACTCGTGAGCGGAGCCGTCAAGGGATGACCGCCACGACCCGCACCGGCGAGGGCGCTGCGCTCCGCCGGGACATCCTCGCGACACTGCTGCCCGGCTTCGAAGGCCCGCACGCACCCCGATGGGTGCTCGAGCTGCTCGGCGAGGGCCTCGGCGGCGTCTGCATCTTCGGCTCGAACATCGAGTCTCCCGAGCAACTGCGCGCCCTCAACGCCGCGCTCCGCGAGGCGAACCCGCTCGCTGTGATCGCGATCGACGAAGAGGGCGGCGACGTCACCCGGCTCTTCTACGACCGCGGCGCGCCGTTCCCCGGCAATGCCGTGCTGGGCCGCATCGACGACGTCGAGCTGACCGCTCGCGTCGCTCGGGCCGTGGGCGAGGCGCTCGCCGCGACGGGGTGCACCGTGACCTTCGCACCCGACGTCGACGTGAACGCGAATCCCGACAACCCCGTGATCGGGGTGCGCAGCTTCGGCGCCGACCCCGAGCTCGTCGCCCGGCACTCGGCCGCGTGGACGGCGGCGCTGCAGGAGACGGGCGTCGCCGCCAGTGCGAAGCACTTCCCGGGCCACGGCGACACCGCGACGGACTCGCACCTCGCGCTGCCCGTCGTGGATGTGCCGCTCGCGACCCTGCGCGAGCGCGAGCTCGTGCCGTTCCGGGCCGCGATCGCCGCGGGCAGCCGCACGATCATGACCTCGCACATCCTCATTCCGGAGCTCGACTCCGAGAATCCGGCCACCCTCTCCCCGCAGATCCTCAGCCTGCTCCGCGGGGAGCTGGGGTTCGACGGCGTCATCGTCACCGACGCCCTCGACATGAAGGGGGCGAGCGGCGTGCACGGCATCCCCGAAGCTGCGGTGCGCGCCCTCGCCGCCGGTTGCGACCTGCTCTGCATCGGCACCGACAACTCGGCCGACGAGATGGCCGCCGTCGTCGCGGCGGTCGAGGCGGCGATCGCAGGCGGCCGCCTCCCGGCCGCACGGGTGCGCGAGGCCGCAGCACGGGTGCGTGCGCTCGCGACCGAGGCGAGGCCGGTGCCGGCGGGGCCGGCGCTGCCGGCCTCGATCGAGCCGCAGCACGACGGCGAACAGATCGGTCGGGTCATCGGCGCCTTCGAGATCGCGGATGCCGCGCGCACGCGACTCGCCCGATCGCCTCGGGTCGGCACCGTCGTGCGCGTCGACACCGTCGCGAACATCGCCATCGGCGGTGCGCCGTGGGGCCCGTTCGCCGCAGAGGACCTCGCAGCCGACCCGTCGTGGCTCGGCCGCGCCGCGACCGTGGTCGTGTCGGAGCAGCAGGGCCTCGGCGACCCCGCCGCCCTCGACGGCACGGTGCTCGTGGTGGGGAAGGACCTGCATCGGCATCCGTTCGCCCGCGCGGCGATCGACGCGTTGCGTGCCGTGCGCGACGACGTCGTGACGATCGACATGGGCTGGCCGTCGAACGATCGGGCCTACGCCGACGTGTCGACGTTCGGCGCGTCGCGTCTCGTCGGCGAGGCGGTCATCGAGTTCGTCGACGACGCGCTCAGGGCCGCAGTGGCTGCGCCGTGAGACTCGGCATCGACATCGGCGGCACCAAGACGGCCGCGGTGGCGATCGGTGCCGACGGAGCGCTCAGCGATCTGGTGCGGATGCCCACGGGCTTCGGCGCGGAAGCCGTCGTCGCGACGGCGTTGCGCACGGTCGAGCGCATGAGCGTCGTCTCGGGTCTCGGCACCGCGTCGTTCACCTCGATCGGCATCGGCATCCCGGGGGCGGTCGACAGCACGACCGGTCGCGTCGAGCACGCCGTCAACCTCGGGCTCGACGGACTCGACCTCGGCCCGCGGCTCTCGGATCGTCTGGGCGTCGACGTGCGCATCGAGAACGACGTCAAGGCGGCCGCCCTCGGCGCCCACCACCTGCTGGGCGCCGGCGGCGCGACCGGGCCCACCTCGATGGCCTACCTCAACCTCGGCACGGGCCTCGCGGCCGGCGTCGTGCTCGACGGGCGGCTGCTGCGGGGCGGCCACGGCATCGCGGGCGAGATCGGGCACATCCCGATCGATCCGGCCGGCGTCGTGTGCGGCTGCGGCCAGCGCGGCTGCCTCGAGACCGTGGCGTCGGGCCTCGCGATCGCCCGGATGTGGCCGGCCGCGTCCGAGCACCCGGCCCGTGAGCTCTTCGACGCGGCCGACGCCGGCGACGCACGCGCGGTCGCGGTGCGCGAGCAGTTCATCACGGGGGTCGCGGCGGCGGTGCGGCTGCTCGTGCTGACCGTCGACGTCGACGCCGTGGTGATCGGCGGCGGCCTCGCCGCCCTCGGCGAATCGCTGGTTCTCGGCACACGACGTATCCTGAATCGATGGGCGGCCGAGTCGGCCTTCCTCGCATCGATCGACCTCGCCGCGCGCGTGCAGGTCGTCCCACCCGGATTCCCCGCGGCCGCCGTCGGCGCCGCCCTCGTAGGAGAAGACCAATGGCTGAAGTCGTCGTCGTAGAGAACGAAGACGCCGCAGGCGCACTCGTGGCCGACACGATCGTCTCGCTCATCCGCTCGAAACCCGACGTCGTGCTCGGCCTCGCAACCGGCTCGACGCCGCTCGCGAGCTACCGTGCCCTCGCGCGCCGCATCGCCGATGATTCCATCGACGTGCGCGGCGTGCGCGGCTTCGCGCTCGACGAGTACGTGGGGTTGCCGGCCGGCCACCCCGAGAGCTACCGCGCGGTGATCACGCGCGAGGTCGTCGAACCGCTCGGCCTGACGCCCGAACTCGTGCGCGTGCCCAACGGCGACCCGGCCTCGATCGAGCACGCCGGCGCCGACTACGAGGCGGCCATCACGGCGGCCGGCGGCGTCGACCTGCAGATCCTCGGCATCGGGCGCACCGGGCACATCGGGTTCAACGAGCCGGGCTCGTCGCTCGCCTCGCACACCCGGGTCAAGACGCTCACCGCGGCGACGCGCCTCGACAACGCGCGCTTCTTCGATTCGCCCGACGACGTGCCGATGCACTGCATCACGCAGGGCATCGGCACGATCCTGCGCGCCCGGCACCTCGTGCTGCTCGCCTTCGGCGCGGCCAAGGCGCACGCGGTGGCCGCCGCCGTCGAGGGCGCGGTCTCGGCGAGCCAGCCCGGCTCGGCGATCCAACTGCACCCGCACACGACGGTCATCGTCGACGAGGCGGCGGCCGCCGAGCTCGTGAACCTCGACTACTACCGTCACGCGTGGGCGCACAAGCCCGCCTGGCAGGGCATCTGAGCCGCTCGAGACCGATGGGGTGAGTGGATGCCGCGGCATCCACTCACCCCATGTCATGTGTCGCGGGTGGCGGCGCTCAGCCGGCGATCTCTTTGCGGCCGTTGATGATGCCGCTGACGGCGGCGACGACGGCGAAGACGACGGCGACGACGGGCTGGCCGAGGGTCCACCAGCCGAGTGCGGCGGCCGAGAAGACGGCGATCTCGACGATCGCCTTGCCGAACGCGTCGACGCGGAAGACGGCCTTCGGCGACACGAAGAGCGCCCACGCGAGGATCGCGAGGAGCGGCGCGCCGATGCCGATCGCGACGCCCGGCCACGGCAGCGGGAAGGACAGGAAGCCCCACACGCCGAGCGAGACGAAGGCGAAGAGTTCGAGGAAGAACCGGAGGATGTCGTTCGGCCCGACCTTCGGCTGGGCGGGCTGCGGGTCGGGCTGCTGCTCGTGCTGTTGTGCGTCGCTCACAACCCTCAAGCCTACCCGCGACCTCAGCGGAAGATGATCGTGCGCACTCCGTCGAGCAGCACCCGGCGCTCGGCGAACCACTTGACCGCTTGGCTGAGGGTGCGGCTCTCTTCGTCTTGACCGATCGCGACGAGCTCACCCGGGCTGCGCGAGTGGTCGACGCGCACGACGTTCTGCTCGATGATCGGGCCCTCGTCGAGGTCGCTCGTGACGAAGTGCGCGGTCGCACCGATGAGCTTCACGCCCCGCGAATGCGCCTGACGGTAGGGGTTCGCGCCCTTGAACCCGGGCAGGAACGAGTGGTGGATGTTGATGCACCGGCCCTCGAGGGCCGCGCACAGCTCGGGGGAGAGGATCTGCATGTAGCGGGCGAGCACGACGAGTTCGATGTCGTGCTCGTCGACCGCGTCGAGCACCCGGCGTTCGAATTCGGCCTTCGACGCGGGATCGGTGACGGCGAGCGACTCGAACGGCACCCCGTAGAAGTCGACGAGATCGCGCAGGGTGCCATGGTTCGACAGCACGAGCGGGATCTCGACGGGCAGCTGGCCGGCGCGCTGGCGGAACAGCAGGTCGTTGACGCAGTGGCCGGCGGTCGAGGCGAGCACGAGGGTGCGCAGCGGTCGGCCGACCTCGTCGAGGTGCCATTGCATGCTCCACCGCTCGGTGACGGGGGCGAGGGCCGCCTCGAATTCGTCACGGCCGGCCGAGGACTCGACCTGCAGGCGCATGAAGAAGTTGCCCGTGTCGAGGCTCGCGAACTGCTGGCTCTCGGTGATGTTGCCGCGCGCGGCGACGATCGCCCCGCTGATGGCGTGCACGATGCCGGGGCCGTCGGTGCAGCTGAGCGTGACGACCCAGTGGTGCAGGCGTTCGGGGGCGTCTGCGGCGTGCTCGGCGACTGGGACGTGCTCGGTCATCCCGCCAGACTAGCGGTGCCGGGCTCGGCGGCGAGTCCGGTGACGTCGCCCGGCGCCGGTTCGGTCGCGATGCCGTCGATCGACCCCGAGCGCTCGGCGGCGGCGGCCGGCCCGGTGCGGCCGTCGGCGGCCAGGTAGCGCACGGTGTACGCGACGCGGTCGTCGACCTCGTAGAGACCCGGCAGGGTGAGTCGGCCGTCGTCGCCGAGCACCTCGTGTCGGCCCACGACGCCGTCGCCCAGCACCTGCACGGCGGCTCCGGGCGCACCCGCGAACGAGACGCGCCAGCCCCATCCCCGGCGCAGCAGCTCCAGCGACGGGCTCGACAGGGCGACCTCGACCGGGGCGCTCGCCGCGGAGCGGTTTCCGGCGGGGTCGAGCTGTTCGACCGCGAGCACGTGCCGACCGGCGGGCAGCCCGGAGTAGACGAGCGACCAGTCGCCCTCGCTGTCGGCGATCGCGTCGGGCGCACGGTCTGCGGTTGCCGCCGGAGTCGTGGGTGCCGCGAGCGTCGTGGATGCCGCGAAGGTCGCACCCGCACTCGACTGCACGGTCACGAAGATGCTCGCGCCGGGCTCTGCCGTGCCCGAGAGCCTCGGGTCGACGAGGCCGTTCGCGGTGTCAGCCGCATTCACGACAGGCGGGAGCGCCACGGTATCGCCCGGTTCGGGTTCGGGTTCGGGTTCGGGTTCGGGTTCTGGGCCCGGTCCGGGTCCCGGACCGGGCCCGGGAGCCGGTGACG
>NZ_JBSHJY010000075.1:0-7189 GCF_053619715.1 Agromyces sp. NPDC055520
GTGCACTACGGCGCGGCGCGGGCGCGACGGCCGGCCGGCCCGGTGCGCGGGCGGAGCGGGCGGCTCGGCGGCCGACGGACCCTTCGGCGCACGGCACGTACGGCGCGGGGCCCGGACGGTGTCGGTGTCGAGCCAGCGCGACACCGAGCGGGCGCTCATCGCGAAGGAGCGCTGGGAGCTCGACACCATGCCCGAGCAGGAGTTCACCGAACTCGCCGGCCTCTACCGGGCGAAGGGGCTCACGGCCGAGACGGCCGAGGCCGTCGCCCGCGAGCTCACGGCCCACGACGCACTCGCCGCCCACCTCGAGGCCGAACTGCACATCGACCAGAACGACGTCGCCAACCCCTGGCATGCGGCCGGGGCATCCGCTCTCTCGTTCGTCGTCGGCGCGGTGCTGCCGATGCTCGCCATCCTGCTGCCGCCGCCGGAATGGCGGATCCCGACGACCTTCATCGCGGTCGTCGTCGCGCTCGCGATCACGGGGTGGCTGAGCGCGTGGATCGGCGGGGCGCCGCGGGGGCGTGCCATCGCCCGCGTCACGATCGGCGGTGGGCTCGCGCTCGCCGTCACCTGGGTGATCGGCGGGCTGCTCGGCGGGGCGGTCTGATCCGCCGCCGAGGTCGAGATCGCGGCCGCTTGCTCGGCGTCGCGCCCTGGCTCAGCCCACGCGCCCGAGCGCGAGCGCCGCGTACATGAGCGCCGCCACGGTCTCGCCGTCGGTGATCTCGCCGGCGCGCACCATCCGCATGACCTCGGGCCACAGCACGGCGCGAACGGCCGAGATGCCTTCTTCGCGGCGGCTCTCGTGCGAGGCGTCGGCGTCGCCCGCTCGGCGGAGCCCGGTCGCGAGGTACACGTGCTCGGGTGCGCGGGCGATGCCGTTGAGCGCCGTCATGCGGCCGATCTCACGCCAATCGGATGCCTCGTAGCCTGTCTCTTCGGCGAGTTCGCGTTGCGCGGCGACGAGCGGGTCTTCGCCGTCGGTGCCGCCGGCCGGCACTTCGACGCTCGTACCGACGGTGTGCCGGTCGAGCGTGACGAGCAGCACCTCGTCGTCGTCGGTGACGGCGACGACGAACGCGGCCGGGTTCGCCGTCTCGACGACGCCGTAGATGCCGACCTCGCCGTCGGGCCGCACGACCTCGTCTTCGACCACCCGGATCCACCGGTTCTCGTACACAGTGCGCGAGGCGCGCGTCGGCCAGTTCACGGGTGCCCCATCGGTCGGATACTGGGAGTCGCCGCGGTCGGCGGCGGCATCGGCACGCGCTCGACGAACCGCTGGGCGGCGAGCACCGCAGCGACGCCGAAGGCGGCGCCGACGACGGTCTCGATGAGCCGATCGCCGAGCAGCACCGGCACTGGCACCGGGCCCGCGAGATGCGCGACCGTGAGGGCGAGCGGCGTGACGAAGACGAGTGCAGCTCCGTAGTGCCGGCCGACGAGGAGCTCGGCACCGAACTGGCAGACCGCGACCACGGCGACGAGCACCCAGACCGGCGGCTCCGGCCAGAGCACGAGGCCGGTGACGCCGACGCCGACGGCGGTGCCGACGACCCGGTGCCAGGCTCGCTGCACGGTGTGGGCGGCGCGCGCCGGCGGTATCACCGCGACGGCGCTGACGACCGCCCAATACGGGTGGCCGATGCCGAGCAGGAGTGCCACACCCCCGGCGGCGAGTGCGGCGCACACGTTCTGCGCCGCGTTCAGCCAGACCCTGGGGTCGGCGTACGCACGCACGCGCACCGGAGCCCGCCGGGGAAGCTCCTTGAAGATCTCCTCCTCGCGCGCGCGCACGACGCGGCGCAGCAGCCACCCCGACATCGCCAGCAGCCATGCGAACGCCGCAGCGGCCGCCGCGACGCCCCAGCGGAGCCAGCCGCTGCCGTCGTCGACCGGCTGCGCTGCGCAGACGAGAACCGCGAAGACGGCGAACAGCGGCCCCGAAGGCGTGACGCCCAAGGTGTTGAAGACGAGGATCACGAGCGCGATGACGACGGCGAGCGCCACGGCCTCGACGGCGACCGGGGCGTCGACGGCCGAGAGCAGGATGCCGACACCGATCGCGCCGAGCTGCACGGCGCCGGCAGCCGTGACCGTGCGCAGGCGCGTGCGGTACGGCTCGCTCCGTCCGAAGATCGCCGTCATGCCGCCGAAGGCCGCGTATGCGGCGAGGTCGACTCGGTCGAGCACGACGAGCACCACGAGCGGTACGACCGCGGCGAGCGCCGCACGCAACGCCACCTCGAGGTCGAGTGCGCGCAGCGAACGGAGACGGGCGAACAGGCCCTCGGGTCGCCTCGAGCCCCGCCGTTCGGCCATCGCTAGATCTTCTCGATCGGCGCGATCTTGATGAGCAGCTTCTTCTGCCCGGCCGTGTCGAAGCTCACGTGCGCGATGCGCTTCGTACCCTCGCCGGTGACCTGCGAAACCGTACCCTCGCCGAAATCGGTGTGGCGGATGCGGTCGCCGGCAGCGAGCGTGAGGTCGCCGTTGTCGCGCACCGTGCCGGTGACCCGGTTCGCCCACTCGGTCTTCGGCTTGTCGGAACGAGTCACGCTGAACCGCTCGAGGTCGCGATCGCGTGTGCCCCAGGCGCCGCCCTGCCCCGGCCGGGCGTTCAGCGCGCGGGGGCGCGTGCCGCCGCGGCTCGTCGCCATGCCGGGAGACTGCCGCCAGTCGATGAGCCCCTCGGGGATCTCCTGCAGGTAGCGCGACGGCATGGCCACGGCGACCTCGCCGAACTGCGCCCGGCTCATGGCGAGCGAGAGGTAGAGGCGCTTGCGGGCACGCGTGATGCCGACGTAGAAGAGACGCCGCTCTTCGGCGGGCCCGCCCGGTTCGGAGGCCGACATCTGGTGCGGCAGCAGTCCCTCTTCGATGCCGGTGAGGAAGACGGCGTGGTATTCGAGGCCCTTGGCCGTGTGCAGCGTCATGAGCGAGACGGTGCCGGATGCATCGTCGAGCTCGTCGGCCGCAGCCACGAGTGAGACCTGGGTGAGGAAGTCGACGAGCGTCGCACCCGGGTTCTCGCGATCGAAGTCGCGGGTCTGCGCGACGAGCTCTTCGACGTTCTCGGCGCGGGTCTCGTCTTGCGGGTCGCGGCTGTTGCGCAGCGCGTCGAGCAGGCCCGAGCGCTCCATGAGGAAGACGAGCACGTCGGAGACCTTCGCGGCCCCGACGTTGGTGCCCGCCTCGATGCCCTCGGCCGACGGCACGAGCATCGCCGCCGCCTCGTCGAGCACCTGCGCGAGCCCCGAGATCGCGCGCGTGACCTTCGGCCCGAGCCCGAGCCCCTCGACCTCGCGCATCGCCTGGCGGAAGGTGAGTTCGTTCTGCTCGGCGAACTGGGCGAGCGACGTCTCGGTGGCCGGGCCGATGCCGCGCTTCGGGGTGTTCAGGATGCGCCGGAGTGCGAGCTCGTCGACGGGGTTCGCGACGGCGATGAGGTAGGCCATCGCGTCTTTGATCTCGGCCCGCTCGTAGAACTTCGTGCCGCCGACGACGCGGTAGGGCAGCGCCGAGCGCACGAAGATCTCCTCCAGCGCACGGGTCTGCGCGTTGGTGCGATAGAAGACGGCGATGTCGCGGTACGCGACTCCCTCGCGGTGCAGCGACTCGATCTCGTCGGCGATGAACTGCGCCTCGTCATGTGCGGTGTACCCCGTGTAGCCGACGATCTGGTCGCCATCGCCGTCGGCCGTCCAGAGTTTCTTCTCTTTGCGGTCGAAGTTGTTCGAGATCACGGCGTTGGCCGCCGACAGGATGTTCTGCGTCGAGCGGTAGTTCTGCTCGAGGAGCACGACCTTCGCCCCCGAGAAGTCGCGCTCGAACTCGGAGATGTTGCGGATGTCGGCGCCGCGGAACGCGTAGATCGACTGGTCGGAGTCGCCGACGACCGTGAGGCTCGCTCCGGGGATCGCCCCCGAGGCATCCGTCAGGCCGCGCACCAGGATGCCGTGCTCGTCGAGCTCGGCGACGATCTCGCGCGGCACCGCCCTCGTCAGCTCGTGGATCAGGGAGTACTGGGCGTGGTTCGTGTCTTGGTACTCGTCGACGAGGATGTGCCGGAACCGGCGCTGGTAGAGCGCGGCGACCTTCGGGAACGCCCGGAACAGGTAGACCGTCTCGGCGATCAGGTCGTCGAAGTCGAGGGCGCTCGCCGCACGCAGCCGCTGCGTGTACTGGCGGAAGATCTCGAGGAACATGCGCTCTTGCGGGTCGTTCGTGTTCGCGTTGCGCGCGTACGTCTCGACGTCGGCGAGCTCGTTCTTGAGCTTCGAGATCTTGGCCTGCGCGCTCGCCGGCGTGAAGCCGTAGGTGTCGGCGTCGAGCTCTTTGATGATGCGCTTGAGAATCGTGCGCTGGTCGGCCGAGTCGTAGATCGTGAACGTCGACGACAGCCCGATCGACTCGGCCTCGCGCCGCAGGATGCGCACGCACGCCGAGTGGAACGTCGAGATCCACATGCCCGACGCGCTCTCGCCGAGCAGCGCCTGGACGCGCTCGCGCATCTCGGCCGCCGCCTTGTTGGTGAAGGTGATCGCGAGGATCTGGCTCGGCCACGCCTCACGGCTCTCGATGAGGCTCGCGATGCGGTGCGTGAGCACCCGGGTCTTGCCCGAGCCGGCGCCCGCGACGATGAGCAGCGCAGGCCCGCGGTACTCGACCGCCTCGCGCTGCTCGGGGTTCAGCCCGTCGGTCAGCCGGGAGCCGGAATGGGAGCCGGCGTGGCCGGTGGAGGTCGCGGGCGGCGCCTCGCGCCAGCCGGCCGGGTCGTCGGGGTCGAGGATCAGCGTCATGTCGGTTCAATTCTAGGCGCGGCCCCCGACAGTCCCCCTCGACCCGAGTGTCCCCTCGGCCGCGCACTCAGCCCTGCGCGAGCCGGCGGGCCTCGACCCCGAGGTCGGGGTGGTCGAGGAACACCCCGTCGACGCCCGTCTCGATCACGCGCGCGAACTCGCCGAGCCAGTCGCCGTACGCCGCGCGCACCGAGCCCCGGCGGAACTCCGGAGCGAGGAAGCGGTTCTCGGGCCGCAGCGTCCAGGTGTAGATCTCGAGGCCGGCGGCGTGCGCCGCGTCGACCAGCTCGGCGCCGTGCAGCGGCGGCCCCGCGGCATCCGCTCGCTTCGCCTTCGCTGCCGCGCCCGCCCTGCCGACGAGCCGTGCCTTGCCGACGCTGACACCGTCGAAGCGACCGGCGAGGCCGAGCAGGCCCGCCTCGGTCATGAACGCGTCGTAGCGCGGTGCGGCGCCGCCCAGGTCTCGCACGAGGTCCCACGGCGCACCCGCGGCCTCGATGAGGAACACCCGCTTGCCCCGGATGCCGCGTGCCCCGAGCCGATCGAGCAGCGTCGGCTCGAACGCCTCCATGACGAGCCGCTCATCGCCGCGGCCCCACCCCGCCGCATCGAGCTCGGCCTGGAACAGCTCGTCGAGCGGCAGTCCGAGCGCGTCGAAGTGCGCGGCGTGCTTGAACTCGGCCACCATGCGCAGCAGTCGCCGCTGTTCGTCGGCGGCGACGTCGATGATCTCGAAGAGGTCGCGGAGCCTGATGATCGGGTAGCGCCCGTCGAAGCTCGCGCTCGACTGGCGCAGCGCCCCGAGGCGTTCGCGCGCGCGCAGCGTCGCGAGTTCGGCCCACGTGAAGTCCTCGGTGAACCAGCCGGTGAGGGCGGTGCCGTCGACCTCGCGCGTGGTGCGGCGGCCGGCGAATTCAGGGCGGTCCGCGACATCCGTGGTGCCCGAGATCTCATTCTCGTGCCGCAGCACGAGCACGCCGTCGCGAGTGGCGACGATGTCGGGCTCGACGGCGTCGGCGCCGAGCGCGAACGCGAGTTCGTAGGCCGAGCGCGTGTGCTCGGGCCGATACCCCGGTGCGCCGCGGTGCCCGATCACGAGCGGGCGCGGGGCGGTGTGGTGCTGCATGCGCCAAGCGTAGTCAGCACCGGGCCCGACGACGCGGCATGCCGGCGGGGGAATGTCGTGAGAACTCACGGCGTTGTCACTGACGACTCAGGTAGGTTGGCAGGGGTGCGGATGCCTCGTGCCGCCGCCCACCCGCTCCCCGTCGCTTCGACGCAGCCGAAAGCAGAGGAAAACCATGGCTCTCGACAACCCCGCCTTCTCGCGGAATTCCGCGTTCTCCGCTCAGGGGGGCGTGGCCGCAGCGCAAGACATCTCGGCCCAGCAGCTGCAAGAGATGTACAACCAGCCGTCGACGCCGCCCGCCGGCGAGACCATGACGGTCGAGACGACCATCCAGAAGTCGGCCGTCGCGTTCGGCCTGCTCGTCGTGGGCGCCGCCCTCGGCTGGGTCACGACCGAGTCGCTGCCGTTCCTCTGGATCGGCGCCGGAATCGTCGGCTTCGTGCTCGCCCTCGTCAACATCTTCAAGAAGCAGCCGTCACCCGCTCTCGTGCTCGCGTACGCGGGTGTGCAGGGCGTCTTCGTCGGCGGCATCTCGGCGTTCTACGAGACGATGTTCCCGGGCATCGTCGGGCAGGCCGTCATCGCGACGCTCGTCGTCGTCGGCGTGACCCTCGCGCTCTTCGCCTCGGGCAAGATCCGCGCGTCGAAGAAGGCCACCAAGATCTTCCTCATCGCGATGATCGGCTACGGCGTCTTCTCGCTCGTGAACTTCGGCCTCATGATCTTCGGCGCCACCGACAACGCCTTCGGCCTGCGTTCCGAAGAGATCTTCGGCATCCCGATCGGCCTCATCCTCGGCGTGCTCGTCGTCATCATGGCGGCCTACTCGCTCGTGCTCGACTTCGACTTCATCCAGCAGGGCGTGCGCAACCGCGCCCCGAAGAAGTACGAGTGGTCGGGCGTCTTCGGCATCATGGTCACGGTCATCTGGCTGTACCTCGAGATCCTGCGCATGCTCGCGATCGTGCAGTCGAGCGACTGACCTCTCGCTTCGCACCATCGAACGGCCGCCCTCGGGCGGCCGTTCGTGTTTCCGAGTGTCGAGTTGCACGATGATTCGCGCGGCACGCCGCGGGCACCCGGCATGTCACCCGATTCATCGTGCAACTCAGGGCAATCGACCGCGCACACGCCGAAGGGCGCCGGCCCCCCGGCCGGCGCCCCTCGCGCCAGTCAGGAGCGGCACAACACCCCCACGATGGTGCCCGGCGGCGTCGTCGTGACGGGGAGCACCACGCCGGTGACCACGGGCACC
>NZ_JBSHJY010000076.1:0-6827 GCF_053619715.1 Agromyces sp. NPDC055520
ACCCGGGCCTACGGCCCGGGTGCCCCGCGGCTCAGGCCTCGGCGATGCGCTGCAGCACCTGGGCGAAGCTCCGCAGCTCCGACTCGGGGTGCCCGCGCAGGGCGTCGCGCAGACGCTCGTGGTTGGCCTCGCGCACCTCGCGCATGCGCTCCTCGGCCATCGGGGTCGCGACGAGCACGCGCACGCGCCCGTCGCGCTCATCGGCCCGGGTCTCGACGAGACCGAACTCCTCGAGCATGCGCACCTGGCGGCTGACCACCGATTTGTCCATCTCGAACAGGTCGGCGAGCACGTGGGCGTTGGCCGAACCGTGCCGCACGATGGCCGCGAGCAGCTTGTAGGCGGCCGGCTGCAGGTCGGGGTGCACCTGCTGCGCCGCCTCCTTCCAGACGGTGCGAGCCCGGCTGAAGAGCACGCTCAACTGTTCCTCGACTTCGGCGATCGCCGCATCGAGGGTTTCGGATGCCTCGGTCACGATGGTCATGTTATCGGTCGGCCTTGCCCGTGGCGGTCGTGGTCGGACGTGCGGCCGCGGCATCCGCTTCGACGAGTTGAATGGAGGACGTGACCGGCGCACCGATCTCGGCCTCGGCAAGGTCGATGGCGACCTGCTCGAATTCCTCTCGCAACTGCTCGGCCGAGGTCTTGGTCGAGAGCGCCTTGTTGGGCAGGAACGCGATCGCGATGACGCTCAGCACCGCGAGCGGCACAGCCAGCCAGAAGACGTCGGCGATGCCGTTGCCGTAGGCGTTCTCGATGATGACGCGGATGCCGCCGGGCAGCTCGGACACATGGGGGATGCCGCCGCCCGCGAGCCCCTTCAGCGCGTCGACATCTTCGGCCGAAGTGGGCGTGAAGCTCTTCAGGCCCGAGGCGATGTGCGTCGTGACCTGCGTGGCGAGCAGCGAGCCCATGATGGTGACGCCGATGGTGCCCGCGATCGTGCGGAAGAAGTTCACGTTCGAGCTCGCGGCACCGAGCTGCGAGGCCGGGGTGTCGTTCTGCACGATGAGCGTGAGGTTCTGCATGACCATGCCGAGGCCGGCGCCGAGCACGACCATGTAGACGCTCACCCAGAGGTAGTCGGTGTCGTAGTCGAGGGTCGTCATGAGGCAGCTGCCGACGACGACGAGCAGCGACCCGAGCACCATGAAGCGCTTCCACTTGCCGAACTTGCTGATGAGTGCGCCGATGAGGATGGAGGCGCCCATCTGGCCGACGATCATGGGGATCGTCATGAGGCCGGACTCGGTCGGGGTCGCGCCGCGCGCGAGCTGGAAGTACTGCGCGAGGAAGACACTGGTCGCGAACATCGCGACGCCGATCGAGATCGAGGCGATGACCGAGAGCGTGAACGTGCGGTTCCTGAAGAGGGTCATCGGCACGATCGGCTCGGCGACGAAGAACTCGGTGATGACGAAACCGATGATTGCGGCAGCCGAGACGCCGATCATGACGTAGCTGGTCATCGAGTCCCACTCGAACTCGCTCCCGCCGAGGGAGACCCAGATGAGCAGCAGCGAGACGCCGACCGTGAGCAGTGAGATGCCGAGGTAGTCGATCTTCACCGCGCGCTTCGGCATGGGGGGCAGGTGCAGCGTGCGCTGGATGACGATGAGCGCGATGATCGCGAGCGGGATCGGCAGGAAGAAGTTGGCGCGCCAGCCCCAGGCGTCGGTCACGACGCCGCCGAGCAGCGGGCCGCCGATGGTCGCGACGGCCATGATGCCGCCGACGAAGCCCATGTACTTGCCGCGTTCGCGCGGCGAGATGATGACGGCGATGAGGATCATGACGAGCGACATGAGGCCGCCCGCGCCGAGGCCCTGGATCACGCGCACGGCGATGAGGGTCGTGGTGTCTTGAGCGAAGCCCGCGATCGCGGTACCGACCACGAACAGGCCGATCGCCGTCATGAGCAGCGCCTTGCGGTTCACGAGGTCGGCGAGCTTGCCCCAGATCGGGGTCGAGACGGCCATGGCGAGCAGGCTCGCGGTGATGACCCAGGTGTAGGCCGTCTGGTCGCCGCCGAGGTCGGCGATGATGAGCGGCATCGAGGTCGAGACGACCGTGCCAGAGATCACGGCGACGAACATCGACACGACGAGGCCCGAGATGGCGATGATCACTTCGCGAGGGGTGCGCTGCGCGGGCGCGGCGGGTGCATCGGGCCCGGCGGGTGTGCCGGGCCCGGTCGGCACGGTGCCGGTTGTGGGCTGGTCTGCCACAGAAGTCACGTGTTTCCTTACGTCTAACAAGTTGATATTCAACAACTATATATAAGTGGTTGCACTTGGTCAACTTTGGACGTAGGTCAACTATTCCCGCCTGGCCCGCTCGAGTTCCTCGCGCTCACTCGATGACGGCCGTCGCCTCCAGCTCGACGAGCGCGTCGGGGCGGCCGAGCGATGCCACGATCAGCACGGTGAGCGCGGTCGGCTGCGGGCCCCAGACCCGCGCCGAGGCGGCATAGCCCTCGTCGACCGATTGCCCCGCGGCCAGGTAGACCGCGAGCCGCACGACGTTGCGCTGGTCGGCGCCTACCTCGGCGAGCACGGCCAGCACGTTTCTGATCGCCTGCTCGGTCTGCGGGCCGAGGCCGCCCGGCACGATCGCCCCCGACGGGTCGGTGCCGTTCTGGCCGCCCACGTGCAGCGTGCGGTGCGCGCCCGTCACGAGGACGCCCTGGCTGAACGCGGGGTTGGAGTGCAGTGTCTCTGGGTTCAGGTGTGTGATCTCCATGTCGTGAGTCTGCTCCCGTCCGCCGACATCGGCGAGGGCCGGCGCGTCCCGGCGCTCCGGGCCCGCCCCCGCGATTTGGCGGGAGCCGCGACATCCGTTAGCCTGTACGGAGCCGAAGACCGCTGGTTGTCGTGCGTGCGCTGCGAAAGCAGGGCGAGCGCGACCGAAGTCTTGCGAAAGCAAGGGCCCGCGCAGGTGTGACGAAGACTTTCCGGGTTTCCGGTCGAGCTCCGCGCAACTGCGCCGGAGCTTTTTTCTTTTGTTCGACGCTCAGATTTCCAGCGCTCCAGGCCGTGCACCGCCTCCGCGATGCACGTTGAGTACACAAGGAGTGGCCATGGCGAACAAGGAAGCCTCGGTTGCCGAACTCACGAACCTGTTCGAGAGTTCTGCCGCCGTTCTGCTGACCGAATACCGCGGCCTGACGGTTGCCCAGCTCAAGCAGCTGCGCAGCGACATCCGTCAGGACGCGAACTACGCCGTGGTGAAGAACACGCTGACCAAGATCGCCGCGAACAACGCGGGGATCACGACGCTGGACGCCGACCTCGTCGGCCCGTCCGCCGTCGCCTTCGTGCACGGCGACTTCGTCGCCACCGCAAAGGCCGTGCGTGACTTCGCCAAGGCAAACCCGCACCTGGTGATCAAGGGCGGCATCTTCGAGGGCAAGGCCCTCAGTGCCGACGAGGTCAACAAGTACGCCTCGCTCGAGAGCCGTGAGGTTCTGCTGGCGAAGGCAGCGGGAATGATGAAGGCGACGATGGGCAAGGCTGCCGCCACCATCGACGCGCTTCGCGAAAAGCTGGAGACCGCCGAGGCCGCGTAAGCGCCCGACGATCTCGTTCTACACACCCCAAATATCTAGGAGATACATCATGGCGAAGCTCACCACTGAAGAGCTGCTCGAGCAGTTTGCCGGTCTGACGCTTGTCGAGCTCAGCGAGTTCGTGAAGGCGTTCGAAGAGAAGTTCGAGGTCACCGCGGCCGCTCCCGTCGCCGCTGCCGGTGGCGCTGGCGCTGCTGTTGAAGAGGTTGAGGAGAAGGACTCCTTCGACGTCATCCTCGAGGCTGCCGGCGACAAGAAGATCCAGGTCATCAAGACCGTTCGCGAGCTCACCTCGCTCGGTCTCGGCGAGGCCAAGGCCGTCGTCGACGGTGCTCCCAAGGCCGTGCTCGAGGGCGCGAACAAGGAAGCGGCCGAGAAGGCCAAGGCTGCCCTCGAGGAAGCCGGCGCGACCGTCACCCTCAAGTAATCCGGCGCGCCCGATCCGGGCGCACTCGGGTTCGAGGTGACCTGCGTCACCAGAACGAAGCGGATGCCCCGTGGCTCATGAGCCACGGGGCATCCGTCGTATTCCGTCAGCGGTCGAAGCGAGCGCCGGCGGGGTCGGAGTCCAGCACGAGGAGCACCAGCAGGATGATGCTGCCGACGAACGGCACGAGGCCGATGAAGTACCAGCCGCCCGAGCGGTTCGTGTCGTGCAGGCGGCGCCACACGAGGGCGAGCCACGGCACGATCGTGGCGAGGCTCCAGAGCGAATAGGGGATCACGGCGATCGCGAAGCCCGGCCCGGGAGTCGTGGCGCCGGTCTCGGAGACCGTGGCGCCGCTGAAGCCGGCCGCGGCCATGATCGCGTAGAGCACGCCGGCGATGATCGTGTTGCAGAGGAACCACCACCAGAACTCGCTGCGGCTCGCGCGACCCGAGAACGTGGCGTACTTCTTGAAGAATCGACTGGCGGCCTGGCCGAGCGATGCTCCGTAGAGGGGCAGGGAGAGGGGTACGGCTGCGGTACTGGTGGTCATGCGATTCCTTCGGTCGAACGGGGTCCCGTTTGGTGGCGTGCAGGGCGGGACGCAGCGAGGCGCCGCTGCGCCATGACAGCATGGCGGTGATCGCCTCGGGTGGCGGGGTGGCGGCGCGGCGCGGCGCGAACGGGCGATCGCTCCGCCTTCGACCGGGCTCGCCCGCGAGAGTTGCATAGCCCAGCTATGTAAACTCGAGTCATGACGCAACCCGACCTCCGCACCGTGCTCGGCGACCTCGTCTCGGTGAACCACCGGCTGACCAGACTCGCCGCGACCGTCACCGGCAACACCGAGTCGCCGGCGGTCTGGCGCACGATCAGCGTGCTGCGCGACCTCGGGCCGATGCGGCTCGGCGATCTCGCTCGGGTCAGCCGCGTCACCCAGCCGACCATGACGAAGCTCGTGCACGCGCTCGGCGAACGGGGCTGGGTGGCGAGCGTCGCCGACCCGAGCGACGCCCGCGCCATGCTCGTCTCGGCCGACCCGCGCGGTCTCGCCGCACTCGAGGCGTGGCGCGGCGAACTCGCGAACTCGCTGGCCCCGACCTTCGACGACCTCGACGCCGGCGAACTCGACACGCTCGCCGCGGCCGTCGAGATCGTGCGCACTCGCCTCGAACGGGCACGCGCCGCGTTGCTCGAGGCGCCGCGACCGTAGGGCGCTCGGCCGCGGCATCGCCGTCGGCCCGCCGCTGGGAGGACGGCTCGGCCACCTCAGCCGGCGCGGACCGTTCTTCGGCACCGCGACGCCGCTCCGCTGAACACGATTGCATAACTTCACGATGTTGCCGCCCGGAACGGTTGAACTGTCGGCAGGGGCGGCGTAGGTTCCAGATGGATCGATCCTTCGGGCCGGAGAGCATCGCCCGAGCGGGTCGCACGTATATACGTAACGCACGAGGAGGAATGAAATGACTCATTTCCGGCACCGTGGATTGATCGCCCCTGTGGCGATCGCCGGTTCGCTGGCCCTGGTTCTGGCGGGGTGCACGTCCGGCGGCACCAGCCCGTCATCCGGGGCAGGCGACCTCAGCGGGGTGACCCTCAACGTGGCGGCCGACTGGTCGGGCGCAGAGCAGACGAACTTCGAGAGCGTCTTGAAGAAGTTCACCGACGACACCGGCGCGAAGGTCAACTACACGAGCTACGGGTCCGACGTGGCCACCACGCTGAACACCAAGGTCGAGGGCGGTGACCCGCCGGATGTCGCGGTGATCCCGCAGCCCGGCCTCCTCGACTCCCTGGCGGCGGACGGCAGCCTCATCCCGCTCTCCGACGAGGTGAAGACCGCTGTCGAGGCCAACTACTCGAAGGACTGGGTGGACCTGGGCTCCTCCGACGGCAAGCTCTACGGCGTGTGGTTCAAGGGCGCCAACAAGTCGACCGTCTGGTACAACACCGACGTGTACGACACCGCGGGCGCCACAGTGCCCGAAACCTGGGACGACTTCACGAAGCAGCTGAAGGTCGTCTCCGACTCGGGCGTCTACGGACTCTCGATCGGCGCCGACGCCGGCTGGCCGCTCACCGACTGGTTCGAGAACGTCTACCTGCGCACCGCGGGCGGCGAGAAGTACGACCAGCTCTCCAACCATGAGATCCCGTGGACCGACGAGTCCGTGACCACGGCGCTCACCACGCTCGGCGACCTGTGGGGCGACTCGACCCTCATCCAGCCGGGCACCGCGCAGCGCACGTTCGGCGATTCCGTCATCGCGGTGTTCGGGGACCCGCCCGCAGCGGGAACCGTCTACGAGGGCGACTTCGTCGCCGGCAACATCACGAGCGACACCACGTCGGTCGTCGGTGAGACGGCGAAGTTCTACGACTTCCCCTCGATCGACGGATCCGACCCCGCGGTGGTCGGCGGCGGCAACGTCGCGGTGCAGCTGAAGGACAACAAGGGCGCCAGCGCGCTCATGGCGTACCTGGCATCGCCCGAGGCCGCGACCATCTGGGTGGAAGAGGGCGGGTTCACCTCGCCGAACAACAAGGTCGACCTCAGCGCGTACCCCGATGAGACCAGCAAGCAGATCGCAGAGGCGCTCGTCAACGCGAAGACCTTCCGGTTCGACATGTCCGACCTCGCGCCGAGTGCGTTCGGCGGCACGAAGGGTGCCGGGGAGTGGCAGATCCTGATCGACTTCTTCGAGAACCCGACCGATGTGGCCGGAACCCAGCAGAAACTGGAAGAAGCTGCGGCGTCGGCGTGGGGATGACCGATCTCGTAGCGGACTGAACCGATGACGACGTCGACGGTCGACGCTGCGGTCGCCG
>NZ_JBSHJY010000077.1:0-6801 GCF_053619715.1 Agromyces sp. NPDC055520
CCATCGGATGCCGCGCCGCGGCTGGATACCCGTTCGATCAGCGGGGCGTGGCCCACCGGATCACGAAGAATCCGACGATCGCAGAGACCGCAGCCAGGCCGAGCACGACCGTGAAGGCCCCGACGATGCCGATCTCGCCGAACCAGGCGAACAGCGACGGCCACGAGTTCGTGAACGTGATCGCCGCGGTCGCGACGAGCAGCAGTGCGATCACGCTGAACGCCAGAACAAGCATTCCGGGGATGCGCCACCGCATGTACACGGTCGTGACGGTCGCGCCGATGAAGAGCACGAGCAGCTGCAGCGCGAAGCTCGTGTAGAAGTCGACGATCCAGCTCTGGCCGTACCAGAGCGCGTCGAACATGTGCGTGCCGAGCCCCCAGCCGCCGGTGGCGATCTCGACCTGCACGAGCGTCGCGATCGCGACCGCGTACATGATCGAGACGAGCACGAACATGAGGCTCGTGCCGACCCAGAAGTCGCGGCGCGTCGTGCCGAAGCCGAGTGCGAACGAGAAAGTGAGTCCGATCGCCTGCACGCCGACCACGACGAGGTACCACTGCGGCGAGAGCACCGCCCAGCTGTAGCGCATGCCCTCGAGGTCTTCGGTGGTCACGCTACCGCCGGAACCCGCCTTGACGATGAGGGTGATGAGGATCGAGATCACCAACGCGGCGCCGAGGATGATCCACGGGATGCCGAGGAAGATCCACGGGTTGACGGCATGCAGGCGCACGATGCGCCAGATCTCGTGGGCCCGCGAGCGGGCCTCGGTGCGCACGACGGGTGCGGTCGCGACGGCGGTCATGCTGCGGCCTCCTGTTCGGTCGAGCCGGCGAGGTCGGTGCCGGTCAAGTGGACGATGAGTTGTTGGAGCGAGACGGGCGCGAGCTCGAGGCCGAGCTCGGCCGCCTGGACGCGGTCGCGTTGGTCGAGACGGCCGTCGACAGTGACGGATGCCAGTCCGCCGAGGCCCTCCCGCCCGATGACGGGCCGATCTGCGACGAATGACTCGACGATCGCGCGTGGCCCCGCGATCGTCGTCGCGGAACCGCGCACCTCTTCGGCGTCGCGGTCGAGGAGGATGCGCCCCTGGTCGATGAGGATGACATGCTCGAGCAGGTTCGCGACCTCGTCGATCAGGTGGGTCGAGAGCACGACGGTGCGCGGGTGCTCGGCATAGTCCTCGAGCAGGCGGTCGTAGAAGATGTGCCGGGCGACCGCGTCGAGACCCAGGTACGGCTCGTCGAAGAAGGTGAGCGGTGCGCGGCTCGCGAGCCCCACGATGACGCCGACGGCCGAGAGCTGACCGCGCGAGAGCTTCTTGATGCGCCGTTTCACCGGCAGGCGGAAGTCGGCGACGAGCTGCTCGGCGAACGAGGCATCCCAGTTCTCGAAGAACCAGGGTGCCGCCTTGAAGACGTGAGCCGGGCTGAAGTCTTCGGGGTAGCGCTGCGACTCCGCGATGAAGCACATGCGGCGCAGCACGTCGGCGTGTTCGGCCGGCTCCCGGCCGAACACCTCGAGTCGCCCGGCATTCGCGAAGAGCTGGCCGGTGAGCAACTGCATGATGGTGGTCTTGCCCGCACCGTTCCGGCCGAGGAGGCCGTAGATGCGGTTCTCGTCGAGCGTGAAGTCGACCGCGTCGACGGCCGTGAACGCGCCGTAGCGCTTCGTGAGCCCGGTGGCGTGCACCACTGTGCGGGTCATGATTGGATCCTTTCCGCGCGGAGCATGCCCGCGAGTTCGTCGATGCCGATGCCGAGCTTCTCGGCCTCGATGATGAGTGGTCTGAGGAATTCGGCGGCGAAGCCCGCCCGCCGGCGTTCGACGAGCCGATCGCGGGCGCCGGTCGTCACGAACATGCCGATGCCCCTTCGCTTCTCCACGATGCCGTCGTCGACAAGGCGGGTCACCCCTTTCAGTGCTGTGGCCGGGTTGACGCGCAGGAATGCCGCGAACTCGTTCGTCGAGGGGATCTGGCCGCCTTCCGGCAGCGCACCGTCGATGATGTCGTTCTCGATCTGTTCTGCGATCTGGATGAAGATCGGACGCGAATCGTCCATGTCCGCCCTTCCGCTTGCCGGGATCTGCTGCGCCGAACCTTGGTTGGTTCATTACTTGTGTAACTAACCAACCATGTACGGGCGTGGCTGTCAACCACTTTCTGCTGGGATCAGTGCGGCAGGCGCAGGCGCCCTTGCGCGAGCAGGATGCCGAGCAGCACGAGCACGGCGCCGATCGGCTCATGCCACGAGAAGCGCTCGCCGAGCAGCAGCACCCCCAGCGCGACGCCGACCACGGGAGTGACGTAGGTCACGGTCGACGCGTTCGTCGGCCCCCAGGCGCGCAGCACGTTGATGTTCCAGATGTAGGCGAGGCCCGTGCCGAGCACCCCGAGGGCGAGGAGGGAGCCGACGATCGCGAGATCGAGCTCGACCGGCTGCCACGCGATCACGGGCGTCAGCACGAGCATGATCGCGCCTGCGATGCCGATGTTGAGGAACGCGAAGGTCGCCGGGGCGATCGGCCGCGTGCTCAGGAACTTGCGCGTGTACCCGAACGTGAAGCCGTAGCAGACGGCCGCCCCGAGGCACGCGAGCTGGCCGAGGAGGCTCCCGGTGAGCGCGGCGTACTGCCACGGCCCGATGATCACGACGACGCCCGCGATGCCGACGATCACGCCGGCCCACTGGCCCGCGGCGAGCTTCTCGACGCGGAACGCGAGGGTCGCCATGAGCGCCGTCGTGATCGGGGTGACGGCGTTGTAGATCGACGCGAGGCTCGACGAGACGTGCAGTTCGGCCCACGCGAAGAGCATGTGGGGCACGACGCATCCGCTGATCGCGATGACCGCGAAGTGCAGCCAGACGATCGGCTGCCGCGGCAGCACCGGCCCCCGTTCCCCCGTCGGCGACGCGACGCGCGGCCGCATGACGAGCACGATGACGCCGAGGGTGAGGCCGCCGAGCACGAGCCGCGACCACGCGACCTGGGTGAAGGCCACACCCTCGAGCGCGACCTTCATGAAGAGGAAGCTGGCGCCCCAGACCACGCCCATGCCGAGGAACTGCAGCCACGTCGACAGCCGGCTCGGCTGCGAGGGTGCGGATGCCGCGGCGACGGCGTTCGGTGCAGTGCTGGTGCTCACCGGTCGAGCGTATGCCCGGCCACCGACCGCCCGACACGTCCGCCGGGGTGCGTGTCCGGAATCCGCCGAAGCTCGGCAGTCGCGACATCCACGGCCCTCCCGCTCAGCGGGCCGCGACCCTAGGCTGGAACGCATGACCAGCCATTTCGATGTCGTCGTCCTCGGCGCCGGCCCCGGCGGCTACGTCGCCGCGGTGCGCGCCGCACAACTCGGTCTCAGCGTCGCCGTGATCGAGGAGAGATACTGGGGCGGTGTGTGCCTCAACGTCGGGTGCATCCCCTCGAAGGCGCTGCTGCGCAACGCCGAACTCGCCCACATCTTCCGCGATCAGGCCGCGACCTTCGGCATCACGGGCGACGCGCACTTCGACTTCGGCGTCGCCTTCGACCGCAGCCGCCAGGTGTCGGAGAAGCACGTCAAGGGCGTGCACTTCCTCATGAAGAAGAACGACATCACCGAGTTCGACGGGCGCGGGTCGTTCACCGGGCCGAACTCGATCGACGTCGCGAAGGCCGACGGCACGACCGAGCAGCTCACGTTCGCGAACGCGATCATCGCGACCGGTTCGCGCGTGCGCCTGCTGCCCGGCGTCGCGCTCTCGCAGAACGTCGTGACCTACGAGTCGCAGATCCTCACGCGCGACCTGCCGCGATCGATCGCGATCGTCGGCGCCGGCGCGATCGGCATGGAGTTCGCCTACGTGCTGAAGAACTACCGTGTCGACGTCACGGTCATCGAGTTCCTCGACCGGGCGCTGCCGAACGAAGACGTCGAGGTCTCGAAGGAGATCACGCGCCAGTACCGCAACCTCGGCGTGCCGATCCTCACCTCGACGAAGGTGGAGTCGGTCGTCGACGACGGGTCATCCGTCACCGTCTCGTACACGGCCTCGAACGGCGAAGCCGGCAGCCTGCAGGTCGACCGTGCGCTGATCTCGGTCGGGTTCGCGCCGAACGTCGAGGGCTTCGGGCTCGAGGCGGCCGGCGTGGCGCTCACCGAGCGCGGCGCGATCGGCATCGACGAGCGCATGCGCACGAACGTGCCGCACATCTACGCCATCGGCGACGTCACCGCGAAGCTCATGCTCGCCCACGTCGCCGAGGCGCAGGGGGTCGTCGCGGCCGAGACGATCGGCGACGCCGAGACCATGGAACTCGGCGACTACCGGATGATGCCGCGCGCCACGTTCTGCTCGCCGCAGGTCGCTTCGTTCGGGCTGACCGAGCAGCAGGCCCGCGACGAGGGCTACGACGTGGTCGTCTCGAAGTTCCCGTTCAGCGCCAACGGCAAGGCGAACGGGCTCGGCGAGCCCATCGGCTTCGTCAAGCTCGTCGCCGACGCGAAGTACCTCGAGCTGCTCGGCGGCCACCTCATCGGCCCCGACGTCTCCGAGCTGCTGCCCGAACTCACCCTCGCCCAGAAGTGGGACCTCGGCGCCCTCGAGCTCGCCCGCAACGTGCACACCCACCCGACGCTGTCGGAGGCGCTGCAGGAGACGTTCCACGGCCTCGCGGGGCACATGATCAACATGTAGAACAGGGTGATTGGCCGATGTCGCTCACCGTTCGGTCGGTGTCGTGAGTGCGAATTTGCTTGACCAATGATCAAGTGATTGACTCAACCGCATGGAAAGTCAATTCGAGAAGCAGCGTGACCCGGCATCCGTGCTCGAGACGCTCAGCACTGACCGTGGCCGAATCGGCGAACGGATCACGGCCGAAACATGGTGGGCTGCACCTGCACAGGGCTTGGGTGCGGCGCTGATCATCGTGGCCCCCGCGGCAGGCCTGGCATGGGCGTGGTTGCCCTTTGTGCTCAGCGTGGGGATCTTCGTCGGCGTTGAAGTGCTCTTTCGTAAGCGCAGTGGCTTCGGCATTACCCGACCGGCTGGTCCTCGCGGGCTCTGGTTGCTGGCTGCGCTCTTCTTGATCATCTTCTTCTCGTTTGTGATCAGCCTGGGACTCGCGCTGTTCGGTCTGACCGGATGGGTGGTTGCCGTCGCTGTGGCCGCGGGTGTCGTCACAGCGCTCATCGTCGTGGTCTATGACCGCGCGTATGCTGCCGAGGTGCGCCGTGCGGGCTGAACCCCGCTTCGACGAGGCGATCCACGCGCCAACACGGCTGCGTCTGTGTGCGATGCTGCGCCCGCTCGCCGACGCGGATTTCGCAGCGATTGCCGCGACGCTGGAGCTCAGTGAGGCAAACCTGTCGAAGACAGTGAGAAACCTCGTCGAAATTGGCTATCTCGTCACGAGTAAGCAGGCCTCGCCTCAGCGAGCGGACGCGCGCCGGACGACCACCGTCAAACTCACCGCGCAGGGTCGCCGCGCCTTCGATGGGCACATCGCGGCGCTGCGGGCGATGGCGGGTGACTAAGGTGCGTCTCCCAGCAGCGTTACCCAACGGCGAACGGACACCTTTGGCCCGACGACCGCGACGAGACGCGGCGCGGGCGCTCCGGCGTTGCGCCGCGGCATCCGCCCGGTTCGACTGAGATCATCAGCGCATGTCGACAGTGGCGGGCGTGCTGATCCCCGAGAACCGGCGCAACCCTGCGGTCGAGCTGCTCGACCAGCTCGACCTCGATCACGGCGATGTGCGCGCCAAGCGCACGGGCTTCGCGATCATGCTCGTCCTCTCCGCGATCATCGCGATCGCGGGCATCATCGGCGACTCCACCGCGACCGTCATCGGGGCCATGATCATCGCCCCGCTCTCGACGCCGATCCTCGGGGTCGCGGCCGGCATCGTGACCGGCCGGGCGAGCCTCGTCGGACGCTCCGTGCTCTGGCTCCTCGGCGGCATCGCGGCCGTCGTGATCCTCGGTGCGTTGCTCTCGTTCACCATTCCCGACCCGCAGCAGCTCACGACGAACCCGCAGGTCACGAGCCGCACCGCGCCGACCCTCATGGACCTGCTCGCCGCCTTCGCGACGGGCCTCGCCGGGGCGTTCGCGATGTGCCGGCGCGATCTCAGCAACATCCTGCCCGGCGTCGCGATCTCGATCTCGCTCGTGCCGCCGCTCGGCGTGGTCGGCGTGAGCCTCGGCCAGGGCCAGTTCGACGCGGCCTTCGGCGCCTCGATGCTGTTCCTCTCGAACGTCGTCGCCCTCATCATTGCCGGGAGTCTCGTCTTCACCCTCGCCGGCTACCCGCGCGACCCCGAGGCCGTCGAGGGCGCGAACCGACGACGCGCGTACACGATCGTCGGCGTGCTCACCGCGGTCGTCGCGATCCCGCTCGTCGTGAACTCCCTCGTCATCGCGTTCGTCGCCTCGTGGACGGTGAACCTGCACTCGGTCACGAACGAGTGGCTCGACGGCACGAAGGGCGCCTCGGTCACGGGCGTCAGCTGGAACGGGCTCGAAGCGACGGTCGGCGTCGAGAGCCCGGGCGGCGAGCTGCCGCCGATCGACGAGTATCGCGACGACCTCGCGAAACAGCTGCCGTCGTTCGTCGCGGTGAGCCTCGACGTGAAGTCGGGCAGCCAGGTCGAGGTGCGCTGAGCGGGGCGCCCCCGCAAACACACCGCGAACGGCCACGCGAAAGAGGGGCGGGTGGGCCGCCGCGCGCCGCGCCCAACCCCCCACACTCTTTCATAGACGCGCCCCGGGGCGGGCGTGCCGCCGCGGGCCAAATGTGTGCCCGGGG
>NZ_JBSHJY010000078.1:0-6524 GCF_053619715.1 Agromyces sp. NPDC055520
GCCACGGGGCATCCACTGTTCTCGGGGCTCTGAACGGCCGCGTTCGCGCACGCGAGCCGGGCCCGGTTCCGCCGAATGTCAGCGCTCATCTTGACGTTTCTGAGTTTTGTATACAGAATACGAGTCGAGTGATCCTCCGTGCCCCGCCCAGGGCCGGTCCCCGCAATGACGAAAGAGGTGGCGGAATGTCCCGCGCGAACTCGAAGATGAGGCGCCTGCTCGCAGTCGGTGCCGCAAGCGCCCTGCTGATCGGAATGGCCGCGTGCAGCGGGGGAGGTGAATCCGACTCCGACACCGTCGTCTGGTCGACGTGGGGAACTCCCGAAGAGCTCACCCGCTTCGAGGAGTTCAATGCCGAGTTCATGAAGCGCCACCCCGACATCACGGTCGAGCTCCAGCCGGTCGCGAGCTACTCCGACTACCACTCGAAGCTCCTCGCCCAGCTCACGAGCAACACCGCTCCCGACGTGTTCTACGTCGGCGATGACAAGCTCGGCCAGTTCGTCGACTCGAAGCGGCTCATGCCGCTGACGAAGCTCATGGAGTCCGACGCGAGCCAGACGAAGCCCGACGACTTCTTCCCGGGCCTGTTCGGTGCGGCCGAGCAGGACGGCGAGATCTACGCGGCGCCGAACGACTCGAACCCCGACGTGCTCTGGTACGACAAGGTCGCGCTCGCGGCCGCCGGTGTCACCGAAGACCCCGCGACCCTCGCCGAGAACGACGAGTGGACGACCGAGAAGTACCTCGAGATGAACGACAAGCTCGCCGAGGCCGGTCTCACGGGTTCGATGTTCTGGAACTACTGGGCGACGCACTACAGCTGGATCTCGGCGCAGGGCGGCACCGCCTACGACGAGTCGGGCGAGTTCGTCGGCAACGACGACACGACCACGGTCGACGCCGTCGAGACCCTCGGTGAGAACTTCCAGGACGGCACCTTCGTCGTCGCGGACACCCTTCCCGAGGGCGCCGGCGCCGACAGCGTGTTCGTCACCCACAAGGCGGGCTTCTTCGTGCAGGGCCGATACACGATCGGCACGGTCATGAGCGCCGGCGTGCAGGACGACTACGACATCGTGCGCTGGCCGACGCCCGATGGCGCCGCGGCCCCGACCGGCGTTGCCGCGTCGTACCTCGCGATCAACAACGGCACCAAGGCGAAGGACGCCGCGTTCACCTTCTGGACCGAGTTCCTCTCGGCCGAGGGTCAGACCTTCCGTCTGCAGGGCGGCGGCAACGCGGTTCCGTCGATCAAGGGCGCCGACGAGGTCGTGCTCGAAGACGGCTACCCGGCGCACGCGCAGACCTTCCTCGACATGCGCGACATCGGCTTCGCGAACTACGCGACCGAAGCCCGTGTGCCGGGTCTGTCGACCGACATCAGCGACCTGTTCCTCGCGCTCTACGAGGGCAAGTCCGACGCCCAGGGCACGCTCGACGCGGTCGCCGACCTCGTCGCCGAGAAGTCGGGTCAGTGAGCGGCGACCTGAGCATCGGGGCGGGCGGCGCGGCGGCAACCGCGTCGCCCACCGCACCGACCGCGCCGGGCGGGCTCCGCAAGGAGTCCGCCTGGCGGCGGCGCGACCGCCGTTGGGGCTATGTCTTCATCGGGCCGCAGGTCATCGGCATGGCACTGTTCGTGCTGCTCCCGTTCACCGCGAGCCTCGTGCTCGCGTTCACCTCGTGGGACGGCCTGACCGACCTCACGTGGGTCGGTTTCGAGAACTTCTCGGCGCAGCTGCAGGACGAGCTCCTGCTGCGCTCGATCGTGAACACCCTCCTCATCGCGATCATCACGGTGCCGATCGGCCTCGGTCTGGCCGTGGTCATCGCCGTGGCGCTCGAGAAGCTGCGCACGCGCACCCTGTACCTCATCCTCTTCTTCGCCCCGGTCGTGACGAGCACGGTCGCCGTCGCGATGATCTGGCAGCAGATGTTCCGCGTCGACGGCGTGCTCAGCCAGACGATCGCCAACGTGTTCGGCGTCGCGCCGCCCGACTGGCTCGGCGACCCGAAGCTCGCGCTCATCGCCGTCTGCATCGTGTCGATCTGGTCGGCGCTCGGACTGAACGTCATCATCTTCCTGGCCGGCCTGCAGAACATCTCGCCGTCGGTCATCGAGGCGGCCCGAATCGACGGCGCCGGCGTCTGGCGGCTGTTCCGCAGCATCAGGATGCCGCTGCTCTCGCCCATCATCTTCTTCTCGTCGATCGTCGCCTTCATCTCGTCGCTGCAGACCTTCGACACGGTGTTCATCCTCACCGCGGACGCCGGGCCCGACAACGCGACGCGCACGATCGTCTACCACATCTACGACCTCGGGTTCGGGCGCTTCGAGTTCGGCCCGTCGAGTGCCGCCTCCGTGATCCTGTTGCTGCTGACGCTCGTGATCACGGCCATCCAGTTCGGCGCACAGAAGAAGTTCGTGCACTACGAGGACGACGCAGCATGAGCACCACACCTCTTCGCGCCCCAGGGGCGCCGACCGATTCCACCATCGCGATGGTGGCTCCCGACCTCGAGCACCGCCCGGGCGGCGCCCGCACCGGGGCCGCGAAGCGTCGCGCCGGCAAGACCCTGCTGCACGTCTCGCTCATCGTGGCCGGCGTCGCGATGGTCTTCCCGTTCGTGTGGATGCTCATCACCTCGTTCAAGACGCTCCCGCAGCTCCTGCAGGACCCATTGAGCTTCTGGCCCGCGCCGTGGACGATCGACAACTACGTCGACGCGTGGAACGCCGTGCCGTTCGCGCAGGCCTACTTCAACAGCATCTACATCGCCGTGCTCGCGGTCGTCGGCACGCTGCTGACCGCGTCCATGGCCGGGTACGCGTTCGCGCGCATCAGGTTCCGCGGCAGCCGGGTCATCTTCATCGTGTTCCTCGCGACGCAGATGATCCCGAAGCAGGTCACGCTCGTGCCCTTCTACCTGCTGATGGCGCAGTTCGGCTGGGTCGACTCGCACCTCTCGCTCATCGTGCCCGCGATGCTCGTGAACCCGTTCGCCGTATTCCTCATGCGACAGTTCGTACTGTCGCTGCCGAAGGAGCTCGAAGAGGCCGCGATCGTCGACGGCGCCGGCCGGCTGCGCATCTTCTGGAGCGTCATCCTGCCGAACCTCAAGCCCGGCCTCGGCGCGCTCAGCATCATCGTCGCCCTCGACGTGTGGAACAGCTTCCTGTTCCCGCTCGTGCTGCTGAACTCGCCCGACCTGTTCACGGTTCCGCTGCTGCTCTCGAGCTTCCGCGGCCAGTTCGGCTCGCTCAACTACGGTCTCGTGATGGCGGCGTCGGCGGTCGCGACGATTCCGATGCTGATCGCCTTCGTGATCGGCCAGCGTCGCATCCTGAACAGCATGGCGGCGTCGGGGCTGGGCGGGCGATGAGCACAGCGGATGCCTCGGCGCTCGCCGCGCTCGCGGGCGCGCACCTCGATCTCGTGCGGGCCCCGTTCACGCTGCCGCGCTCACGCGTGCTCGTCTTCCGCGAGGGCGACGGGGTGCGCGTGCACACCTCGGAGTACGAGCGCTCGCTCGCCGAGTGCCGGGTGATCGACTCGCTCGTGGTGCGCGACGACTCGGGCGACGCGCTGCCGATCTCGCGAGTGCTGCCGCACGCGGTGGAGTTCGGGGGCGGCCGGGTGACGCTCGCGTTCGCGGGCACGGGCGCCCTCACGGTCGGCGTGACGGACCCGAACGATCGGGCGACCGTCGAATGGACGACCCCCGACGGAGACCGTTCGAGCATCGCGCTCGGCCAGGAGGCCGCCCAGGCGGTGCGGCTCCACATCGGCGCCGACCGCCGGGTGCTGCACGCGGCATCCACCGCCCATCTCGTCGATCTCGCCGAGAGCGAGGCGCTGTGGCTCGACTGGTTCGCGCGTTGCCCGCTGGTGCGCCGCGATCTGCAGTCGATGACGGCGTTCTGCTGGTGGGTGCTGGGCGCGAACATCGTCGAGCTGCCGGCGCTCGGGCGGGCCCGCGCCGTGGTGCCCTCGAAGATCGGCTATGTCGGGCTCTGGCAGTGGGACGCGTACTTCATCGCGGTGGGCCTGCGGCACGGCGACCCGGCGCTCGCGCGAGAGCAGCTCGAACTCGCATTCCGGTTCCCGAGCCCCGACGGGCAGCTGCCCGACGTCGTGCACGAGCACGGCGTGCTCGCGACGAGCGACGACCTGCCGCCCGGCGATCGCGAGACGCTGCGCCGTGCGGGGTCGGCCATCGCCGACCCCTCGGCTCCCGTGCCGCTCACGAAGCCGCCGCTCGCGGCCTGGGCGCTCGCGAAGGTGCTCGAGGTCGAGGAGGCCGACGACTGGGCGCGCGAGCAGCTCGCGACGATCCGCCGCTCGCAGGACTGGTGGTTCGCGGCCTCCGATCTCGACGGCGACGGCATGCCCGAGTACGCGCATCCGTACTCTTCGGGCCTCGACGACAGCCCCATCTTCGACGGGCCGCTGCCGACGACGGCGCCCGACCTCGGGGCGTACCTCGTGCGCCAAGACCTCGAGCTCGCCCGCTTCGCCGAGCGCTTCGGCGACGCGGATGCCGGAACGCACCGCGCCCGCGCCGAACGCACGCTCGCACTGCTGCTCGACCTCTGGGACGACGAGCGGGCGCTCTTCCGGGCCCGGGCCGCCGGCGCCGACGTCGCGAGCGACACGATCGTCGGGCTCATGCCGCTGCTGACGGGGAGCCTGCCCGAGCACATCGTCGACCGACTGGTCGCGGCGCTCGCCGACGAGCGACGGTTCGCCGCGCCCTGGGCGATTCCGACGGTCGCGGTCTCCGACCCCGATTTCTCGCCCGAACGCATGTGGCGCGGCCCGGTCTGGGTCAACACCAACGCGCTCGTCATCGAGGGGCTGCGGGCGTCGGGTCATGCCGGGCTCGCCCGAGACCTCGCCGAGCGCACGGTGGCCCTCGTCGTGCACGGCGGCGGGCCGCACGAGTACTTCAACCCCGAGACGGGCGAGAAGGCCCGCACCGCGACGACGGCGTTCGGCTGGTCGGCGGCGCTCTTCATCGATCTCGCGGTGGGGTTGTCGGTCGCGTAGCGAACGGTTTCTCACGGGATATCGCTCACCACGAGGCATCCGCCAATCGTGTACTGTATACAAAATACCAACGACAAAGGAGTCATCTTGAACGCGCGTACCCTGATCGTGCCGGTCGCGGCACTCGCCCTGCTCTCGGGCTGCACCATGGGCGCCGGCGCCCCGACCCAGGTCGTGCTCGACCCCGATGCGAAGGTGTCGGGCGAGATCACCGTGTGGTCGTGGGATGTCGCCGCGACGGCGCTCGACCGACTCGGCGACGAATTCGAGGCCGATCACCCCGACACGACCGTGAACGTCGTCGACGTCGGGTACGACAACGCGTACGACAAGCTCTCGGTGGGCCTCCAGGCCGGCAGCGGACTGCCCGACGTCGTGACGATCGAGACCGACCGCGCCCCCGGCTACATCAACGAGTTCCCGACCGGGCTCGCCGACCTCACGCCCGTGCTGGGCGAGGCCGAAGACGAGTTCGACCCGTTCAAGTGGTCGGCCCAGTCCGACGCCGACGGCGCGCTCAAGGTCGCGCCGTGGGACTCGGGCACCGTCGGCCTGTTCTACCGCGCCGACTACTTCGACGAGGCGGGCATCGACCCGGCCTCGATCGAGACCTGGGACGACCTCATCGCCGCGGGTGAGCAGATCAAGGCGACGACCGGTCACACGCTGCTCTCGCTCGACGTCGCGACGGGCGGCGGCTTCCAGATGCTCCTGCAGCAGCAGGGCCAGGGGCTCTTCGATGACGACGGCGACGTCACCGTCAACTCGCCAGAGGCGGTCGAGGCGCTCACGCTCCTGCAGACCCTCAACGACAAGGGCCTGCTGAAGAACGTCAAGGGCTGGGACGGCCGCGTCACGAGCGCCAAGGACGGCGACTCGGCCGTCACCCCCGAGGCGGTCTGGTGGATCGGCACGCTGCTGGGCGACGCCCCCGAGCTGAGCGGCACCTACGGCGTCGCCGAGCTGCCCGCCTTCGCGCCGGGCGGCGTGCGCACCTCGAACAGCGGCGGCTCGGGCCTGGCCGTGCCCACGCAGGCGAAGAACCCGCAGCTCGCCGCTGCGTTCGTCGACTACGTGCTCGCCGACGCCGACAACCAGGCTTCGATGATGGTCAACGAGGGCCTGTTCCCGTCGTACCTGCCGGCCCTCCAGAACGAGTACTTCACCGAGCCGCAGGAGTACTTCGGCGGCCAGCCGGTCTACGCGCTCTTCGCCGAGCAGACGGCGAACATCCCGCCGATCACCTTCACGACCGACAACGCCGAGGCGAGCGACATCGTCGCCAACGCGGTCGTCGCCGCGGTGCTGAACGGCGCCGACCCGCAGCAGGCGCTCGACGATGCAGCGAAGCAGATCGCCACCGCGACGGGTCGAGAGGTCGCGAAGTAACCATGGCCACGCCGACGCTCACCACGAGCGGGCGGGCGCAGGCCCGCGGCATCCGGTCGCGAAAGCCGGATGCCTCGGGCC
>NZ_JBSHJY010000079.1:0-5635 GCF_053619715.1 Agromyces sp. NPDC055520
GGTGCGTCCGTTCCTTGAGAACTCAACAGCGTGCACTATGTTCAATGCCAATTTTATTGAACCCCAGCCTTTGCTTTTCGGAGTGGGGGTATGGATTCCTTTGATTGATGGACAATTTGATTCTAAGTAGTCAGTTGTTTCTCTGTCAGTGATTGAAACTCTCAATGCCTTTCGGGGTGTTGGAACCAGTTTTTTTGGAGAGTTTGATCCTGGCTCAGGACGAACGCTGGCGGCGTGCTTAACACATGCAAGTCGAACGATGAACTCCTAGCTTGCTGGGGGGGATTAGTGGCGAACGGGTGAGTAACACGTGAGTAACCTGCCCTGGACTCTGGGATAACTCCGAGAAATCGGTGCTAATACCGGATAGGACCTGGAACCGCATGGTTTTGGGTGGAAAGTTTTTTCGGTCTGGGATGGACTCGCGGCCTATCAGCTTGTTGGTGAGGTAATGGCTCACCAAGGCGTCGACGGGTAGCCGGCCTGAGAGGGTGACCGGCCACACTGGGACTGAGACACGGCCCAGACTCCTACGGGAGGCAGCAGTGGGGAATATTGCACAATGGGCGCAAGCCTGATGCAGCAACGCCGCGTGCGGGATGACGGCCTTCGGGTTGTAAACCGCTTTTAGTAAGGAAGAAGGGGAGCTTGCTCCTTGACGGTACTTGCAGAAAAAGGACCGGCTAACTACGTGCCAGCAGCCGCGGTAATACGTAGGGTCCGAGCGTTGTCCGGAATTATTGGGCGTAAAGAGCTCGTAGGCGGTTTGTCACGTCTGCTGTGAAATCCCGAGGCTCAACCTCGGGCCTGCAGTGGGTACGGGCAGACTGGAGTGCGGTAGGGGAGAATGGAATTCCTGGTGTAGCGGTGGAATGCGCAGATATCAGGAGGAACACCGATGGCGAAGGCAGTTCTCTGGGCCGTAACTGACGCTGAGGAGCGAAAGCGTGGGGAGCGAACAGGATTAGATACCCTGGTAGTCCACGCCGTAAACGTTGGGCGCTAGATGTGGGGACCTTTCCACGGTTTCCGTGTCGTAGCTAACGCATTAAGCGCCCCGCCTGGGGAGTACGGCCGCAAGGCTAAAACTCAAAGGAATTGACGGGGGCCCGCACAAGCGGCGGAGCATGCGGATTAATTCGATGCAACGCGAAGAACCTTACCAAGGCTTGACATAACCGAGAACGCTGCAGAAATGTGGAACTCTTTGGACACTCGGTTACAGGTGGTGCATGGTTGTCGTCAGCTCGTGTCGTGAGATGTTGGGTTAAGTCCCGCAACGAGCGCAACCCTCGTCGTATGTTGCCAGCACGTAATGGTGGGAACTCATATGAGACTGCCGGGGTCAACTCGGAGGAAGGTGGGGATGACGTCAAATCATCATGCCCCTTATGTCTTGGGCTTCACGCATGCTACAATGGCCGGTACAAAGGGCTGCGATGTCGTAAGGCGGAGCGAATCCCAAAAAGCCGGTCTCAGTTCGGATTGAGGTCTGCAACTCGACCTCATGAAGTCGGAGTCGCTAGTAATCGCAGATCAGCAACGCTGCGGTGAATACGTTCCCGGGCCTTGTACACACCGCCCGTCAAGTCATGAAAGTCGGTAACACCCGAAGCCGGTGGCCTAACCCTTGTGGAGGGAGCCGTCGAAGGTGGGATCGGTGATTAGGACTAAGTCGTAACAAGGTAGCCGTACCGGAAGGTGCGGCTGGATCACCTCCTTTCTAAGGAGCACTGGCCACCGTTTGGTGGTCCAGGCATACCGGATCGGGTCCTTTGTGGCCCGCTGGTAGCTCATGGGTGGAACATTGAACATAGGTGCTCGTCTGTATGGTTCAGACCTAGTACGCCGCCTTCGGGTGGTTGGAACGGTGGGGGCCGGCCGGTCGGGTACGTTGCACGCTGTTGGGTCCTGAGGGGCCGGACAACTTCCCGCGTTTCGGCGTGGGGGTGATGGTTTCTTGCAGGCCTTCACGCAGCCGATGGTTTTGATTCGGTGGGTGTGGGGGTTCTGGCCGTCTGTTGAGAACTACATAGTGGACGCGAGCATCTTAGAAACGGGGCCTTTGGTCCTGTTTCACAATAGGTGAATCGCATTGAATGGCATCCTTCGGGGTGTTGTTTGGTGTGTTCACTGGTCAATTTCGCAGCACCTTCGGGTGCTGCAACGATTCGATCTCATGTGATTTCAAGTTTTTAAGAGCAAACGGTGGATGCCTTGGCATCTGGAGCCGAAGAAGGACGTCGTAATCTGCGATAAGCCTCGGGGAGCTGATAAACGAGCTGTGATCCGAGGATTTCCGAATGGGGAAACCCCGCCAGGCCCTTTGGGTGACCTGGTGACTCCCGCCTGAATATATAGGGCGGGTAGAGGGAACGTGGGGAAGTGAAACATCTCAGTACCCACAGGAAGAGAAAACAACCGTGATTCCGTTAGTAGTGGCGAGCGAACGCGGACGAGGCTAAACCGAGCCATGTGTGATACCCGGCAGGGGTTGCATGGTCGGGGTTGTGGGACCTTTCGGACTGTACTGCCGTGCAGTCACGGTGACGCGTCAGGTATAGACGAACCGCATTGAAAGGCGGACCGGAGTGGGTGTGAGTCCCGTAGTCGAAATGCCTGGCGGCCCGGAGAGGTATCCCAAGTAGCGCGGGGCCCGAGAAATCCCGCGTGAATCTGTCAGGACCACCTGATAAGCCTAAATACTCCCAGATGACCGATAGCGGACAAGTACCGTGAGGGAAAGGTGAAAAGTACCCCGGGAGGGGAGTGAAATAGTACCTGAAACCGTTTGCTTACAAACCGTTGGAGCCTCCTTGTTGGGGTGACAGCGTGCCTTTTGAAGAATGAGCCTGCGAGTTAGTGATCTGTGGCGAGGTTAACCCGTGTGGGGTAGCCGTAGCGAAAGCGAGTCTGAATAGGGCGATTCAGTCGCAGGTCCTAGACCCGAAGCGAAGTGATCTATCCATGGCCAGGTTGAAGCGCGTGTAAGAGCGCGTGGAGGACCGAACCCACTTCAGTTGAAAATGGAGGGGATGAGCTGTGGATAGGGGTGAAAGGCCAATCAAACTTCGTGATAGCTGGTTCTCTCCGAAATGCATTTAGGTGCAGCGTTGCGTGTTTCTTGCCGGAGGTAGAGCTACTGGATGGCCGATGGGCCCTAAAAGGTTACTGACGTCAGCCAAACTCCGAATGCCGGTAAGTGAGAGCGCAGCAGTGAGACGGTGGGGGATAAGCTTCATCGTCGAGAGGGAAACAACCCAGACCACCAACTAAGGTCCCTAAGCGCGTGCTAAGTGGGAAAGGATGTGGAGTTGCACAGACAACCAGGAGGTTGGCTTAGAAGCAGCCACCCTTGAAAGAGTGCGTAATAGCTCACTGGTCAAGTGATTCCGCGCCGACAATGTAACGGGGCTCAAGCACGCCACCGAAGTTGTGGCATTGACATTTGTGGTAGGCCTTCGTGGTCCAGCCGTGTTGATGGGTAGGAGAGCGTCGTGTGGGCAGTGAAGCGGCGGTGTGAACCAGCCGTGGAGGCCACACGAGTGAGAATGCAGGCATGAGTAGCGAAAGACGGGTGAGAAACCCGTCCTCCGGAAGACCAAGGGTTCCAGGGTCAAGCTAATCTGCCCTGGGTAAGTCGGGACCTAAGGCGAGGCCGACAGGCGTAGTCGATGGACAACGGGTTGATATTCCCGTACCGGCGAAGAACCGCCCACATGAAATCAGGAGTGCTAAGCATCCCAAGACGCGTGGATCCCTTCGGGGACGATCGTGAGGCGGCATGCGACCCCATCTGGTGGAGTGAGCGTATTAACAGGTGTGACGCAGGAAGGTAGCCCAACCCGGGCGATGGTTGACCCGGGGCAAGCGTGTAGGCCGAGCGATAGGCAAATCCGTCGCTCATACAGGCTGAGACGCGATGCGGATGAAAAGTGGGTGATCCTATGCTGCCGAGAAAAGCATCGACGCGAGGTTCCAGCCGCCCGTACCCCAAACCGACTCAGGTGGTCAGGTAGAGAATACTAAGGAGATCGAGAGAATCGTGGTTAAGGAACTCGGCAAAATGCCCCCGTAACTTCGGGAGAAGGGGGGCCTAAGGCGTGAACCAACTTGCTTGGGGAAGCGCTGCAGGGCCGCAGAGACCAGTGGGAAGCGACTGTTTACTAAAAACACAGGTCCGTGCTAAGTCGCAAGACGATGTATACGGACTGACGCCTGCCCGGTGCTGGAAGGTTAAGAGGACCGGTTAGCCGTAAGGCGAAGCTGAGAATTTAAGCCCCAGTAAACGGCGGTGGTAACTATAACCATCCTAAGGTAGCGAAATTCCTTGTCGGGTAAGTTCCGACCTGCACGAATGGCGTAACGACTTCCCAGCTGTCTCAACCGCGAACTCGGCGAAATTGCATTACGAGTAAAGATGCTCGTTACGCGCAGAAGGACGGAAAGACCCCGTGACCTTTACTACAGCTTGGTATTGGTGTTCGGTGTGGCTTGTGTAGGATAGGTGGGAGACTGTGAAGCTGGCACGCTAGTGTTGGTGGAGTCATTGTTGAAATACCACTCTGGTCACTCTGGATATCTAACTTCGAACCGTGATCCGGTTCAGGGACAGTGCCTGGTGGGTAGTTTAACTGGGGCGGTTGCCTCCCAAAAAGTAACGGAGGCGCCCAAAGGTTCCCTCAACCTGGTTGGCAATCAGGTGGCGAGTGTAAGTGCACAAGGGAGCTTGACTGTGAGACTGACAGGTCGAGCAGGGACGAAAGTCGGGACTAGTGATCCGGCAGTGGCTTGTGGAAGCGCTGTCGCTCAACGGATAAAAGGTACCTCGGGGATAACAGGCTGATCTTGCCCAAGAGTCCATATCGACGGCATGGTTTGGCACCTCGATGTCGGCTCGTCGCATCCTGGGGCTGGAGTAGGTCCCAAGGGTTGGGCTGTTCGCCCATTAAAGCGGTACGCGAGCTGGGTTTAGAACGTCGTGAGACAGTTCGGTCCCTATCCTCTGCGCGCGCAGGAAATTTGAGAGGATCTGACCCTAGTACGAGAGGACCGGGTTGGACGAACCTCTGGTGTGCCAGTTGTTCCGCCAGGAGCACCGCTGGTTAGCTACGTTCGGAATGGATAACCGCTGAAAGCATCTAAGCGGGAAGCCGGCCTCGAGATGAGATTTCCATCCCTTCGGGGGAGAGGCTCCCAGCCAGACGACTGGGTTGATAGGCCGGATGTGGAAGAGAGGACTAACGACTCTCGGAGCTGACCGGTACTAATAAGCCGATAACTTGATAATCACTACACACACACGTTTGAAACACATTCATGTAAAGGCCGTGTGCGTGGCCCCTGATTCTCGCGTCCACTCTGTGGTTCCCTTCAGACGGAAACCCAACAACATAATTCAACACAGTTGAACAACACCCGCACCGCCAACACCCCCGGTTCACCGGAGGCCAGGCAGGTGCGGTCACCGAGACCACCACCCACCCCGCACATGCTGGGGCTGGTTGGTTCTAGAGTTTCGGCGGCCATAGCGCGAGGGAAACGCCCGGACACATTCCGAACCCGGAAGCTAAGACTCGCAGCGCCGATGGTACTGCAGGGGGGACCCTGTGGGAGAGTAGGACACCGCCGGACA
>NZ_JBSHJY010000080.1:0-4970 GCF_053619715.1 Agromyces sp. NPDC055520
GTAGTACCACTTCGCGCCGTATTCGAAAGGCCCGTCGCCCTGCTTCACCCGCGGATCGCGGCCGAGCGCCAGCGAGATCATCCGGCCCCCGTCTCGAGGCGTGTCGACTACGCGGCGATGCGCGCCTTCAGGTTGTCGGCCAGCGTCGCGAGGAACTCCTCGGTCGTCTGGTAGCCCTGCTCGGGGCCGACGAGGAGCGCGAGGTCCTTCGTCATGGCGCCCGACTCGACGGTCGTGATGACGACGTCTTCGAGGGTCGCGGCGAAGTCGATGAGCTCCTGGTTGCCGTCGAGCTTGCCGCGGTGCGCGAGGCCGCGCGTCCAGGCGAAGATCGAGGCGATCGGGTTCGTCGAGGTGGGCTTGCCGGCCTGGTGCTGACGGTAGTGACGCGTCACGGTGCCGTGCGCCGCCTCGGCCTCGACGACCTTGCCGTCGGGAGTGGCGAGCACGCTCGTCATGAGGCCGAGCGAACCGAAGCCCTGCGCGACGGTGTCGGACTGCACGTCGCCGTCGTAGTTCTTGCAGGCCCAGACGTAGCCGCCCTCCCACTTCATGGCCGAGGCGACCATGTCGTCGATGAGGCGGTGCTCGTAGGTGAGGCCGGCGGCGTCGAACTGCGCCTTGAACTCGGTGTCGAAGATCTCCTGGAAGATGTCCTTGAAGCGGCCGTCGTAGGCCTTCAGGATCGTGTTCTTCGTCGACAGGTAGACCGGGTAGTTGCGCGAGAGACCGTAGTTCAGCGAGGCACGCGCGAAGTCGCGGATCGAGGCGTCGAGGTTGTACTGCACCTGCGCGATGCCGTCGCCCGGCGACTGGTAGACCTCGAACTGCTGCGGCTCGCCTCCGTCTTTCGGGGTGAACGAGACCGAGAGGGTGCCCTCGCCCTTGAAGAGGAAGTCGGTCGCGCGGTACTGGTCGCCGAAGGCGTGGCGGCCGATGATGATCGGCTTGTTCCAGCCCGGCACGAGGCGCGGGATGTTCGAGATGATGATCGGCTCGCGGAAGATGACGCCGCCGAGGATGTTGCGGATCGTGCCGTTCGGCGACTTCCACATCTTCTTCAGGCCGAACTCCTCGACGCGCGCCTCGTCGGGCGTGATCGTCGCGCACTTGACGCCGACGCCGTGCTTCTGGATGGCGTGCGCCGCGTCGATCGTGATCTGGTCGTCGGTCTCGTCGCGCTTCTGGATCGAGAGGTCGTAGTACTCGAGGTTCACGTCGAGGTACGGGTGGATGAGCGTGTCTTTGATGGCCTGCCAGATGATGCGCGTCATCTCGTCGCCGTCGAGTTCGACGACGGTGCCTGCAACCTTGATCTTCGACAAAGCGGATGTCTCCTTGATTCTGGTGGGGAAATGGGAAGCCTCTGGGCGGTCGGACACGCCGTCTCCCAGCTTACCGCGTCGCCAGACTGTCTCTACATCGAGAGAATTCCGGCTCGACATCGAGAGAATTCCGGCCACCTCGGCAGCGCGTTGCCCGCTTCGGCTACCCGCCCGGCGGCCGCACGGGTTAGCCTTGGCGCATGGCTGAGCTGAGACTGGAAGACCTGTCGGCATCGAACATCGTGGCGGCGAACTCCTTGTCGCTGAAGCCCGGCCAGGAGCAGTTCATCGCACCGGTCACGTATTCGGCCGAGGCGTCGGTCGTCAATCCGGCCACCGCATGGCAGCGCGTCGCACTGCTCGACGACCGCGTCGTCGGGTTCATCCACGGCAACTTCGACCCCGAGAACGAGCACGAGGAGTTCCGGGCCTGCATCTGGCGCATCAACGTCGACGCCGAGGTGCAGGGCAAGGGCGTCGGCCGCTACCTCGCGACGGCACTCGCCGAAGAGGCCAAGCACCGCGGCTTCGACCGCATCACCGTGCTGTGGGAGCCGGGCGAAGAGGGGCCGGAGGCGTTCTTCCACCGCATCGGCTTCACCGACATCGGCGAGACCGCGTACGGCGACGTCATCGGCGCGCTCGAACTCTGATTCCCACCGCTTCCTGAGCCTGTCGAGCTCCCTGAGCCTGTCGAAGGGGTATGGATGTCGCAGCAGCACGCCGAGGGATTCGCCGAGGCCGTGCTCGTGGTCGTCGCCGACATCCCGCCGGGCCAGGTCGCGACGTACGGCGACATCGCGGCCCTGCTCGGCTCGCGCGGAGCACGTGCCGTGGGGCAGGTGATGGCGCGATCGGGCGGCGAGGTGCCGTGGTGGCGGGTCGTGCGCGCGGGCGGCCGCCCGCCAACGGGTCATGCCGAACTGGCTCGACGGCACTACCTCGCCGAGGGCACGCCGCTGCGCCCCACCGCCGACGACGACGGCTACCGCATCGACCTCGCGGCCTGCCGCTGGCGCGCCTGACCACGGGTCTGGCCCGCTCAGCCCACGGGCACCGGGATTCGCACCGTGATCGTCGTGCCGGCGCCCGGCGGGCTGTCGAGGCGGAACCGCCCGCCCACGGCGTCGACGCGGTCGGAGATGCCGAGCATGCCGCTGCCCTCCGCCGACGCCCCGCCCACGCCGTTGTCGCGCACGACGAGCTCGAGCTCGCCGTCGACGAGCACGGCACGCACCCAGCCGTGCGACGCCTGCGCGTGCTTGGCGACGTTCGCGAGCGCCTCCGAGACCACGAAGTACGCGGTCGACTCGACGACCTCGGGCAAGCGGCCCTCGGGCTGCACGTCGATCTCGATCGGCACGGGGCAGCGGCCCGCGAGTTCGGGCACCGCGAGCGCGAGCCCGCCCGACGACAGCAGCGAGGGGTGGATGCCGTGCGCAAGCTCGCGCAGTTCGCGCAGCGCCTGGTTCAGCATCGCGATCGTGCCGTCGAGCTCGACGCCGAGCGGTTCGACGCCGCGATCGCGCGCCTGGTTCGCCGCGAGCCGCAACCGCATGCCGAGCGAGACGAGATGCTGCTGCGCGCCGTCGTGCAGGTCGCGCTCGATGCGCCGCCTCGCCTCGTCGCCCGCTTCGACGATGCGGCTGCGCGACTGGCGCACCTGCTCGAGGGTGCGCTCGATCTCGGATCGGAGCCGTCCGTTGTCGACCGAGAGGCGAAGGGCGCTCGAGACACCGTCGAGCAGGCGCATGTTGTCGGTGAGCACGCGGTCGTGGCGGATGATGGCGATGGGCATTCCGGTCGGCGACGAGACGGGCAACAGGCCGTGGTCGCCCCGCCGGGCGCCGGGCCCGTCGTCGAGCGGTTCGCCCGAGGCATCCGCATATCTGCCCCGCTCCTCATCCCACCAGTAGACGCGCACCGAGGCGTCGCGCAGGGTGCGGGCGAGCGATTCGGCCCAGAGGCCGCGGTCGGCGCCCTCGCGGGTGATGCGCATGAGGTCGGCGACCCGGGCGCGCATGTTGCGGGCGTGCGAGATTCCCGCGACGAAGCTGACCGGAATCGATGCGATCGCCACGAGCGAGATGGTGTCGAGCACGGTGTCGTCGCCGCCGGCCGCGTAGGCGGCGGCCTGCGTCGCGAGGGTCACGACCCAGGCGATCAGGGCGAGCGGCATGAGGAAGGCGACGGTGCGGGCCGGCACGCTGCCGCGCACCCAGCGCACGAGCAGACGCACGGCGATGACGATCGCGAGCACGACGCCGACGAGTCGGTAGCCCACGTCGATCACGGCGAACAGTCCCGGCGCGTCGGCCACGAGGTAGGGGTTCGCGGTGCAGTCGCAGACCTCGGGCGAGGGCTGGCCGAGCAGCAGCACGCCGAGCAGGTAGCCGACCGAGGCGACGAGGGCGATGCCCGCGATCCAGCGGTCGACGCCGTCGATCACCCGGCCGCGCGGGTACAGCAGCACCAGGATGCCGGTGAGCACCGCCCACCACAGGTGCACGCCGTACGCGAGGGGCCAGAGCCACGCGATGTGCTCGATGACGCGCAGGAACGAGAGTGGGATCCACACGAGCGGAAACGCCACCATGAGGCGCGCCGGCAGACGCGACGGGCCGATCGCCCACGCCACGCCGGCGCACGCCGCGAACACGAGCGGCACGATCGCGTGCAGCGTCGTCCACGACACCTCGCGGCGCAGCGCCTCGGGTGTCGCGAGGAACCCCGAGATCTCCATCGTCAGACTCGCGGCGACGACGATCGCGATGGTGATCGTGCGCTTGATGATCCGGCCCTTGCGGCCGGGGGCCATCACCTCGCGCCGAGGAGCGTCAGCACCGCGAGCACCCGACGGTGGTGCTCGGGAGACTCCTCGAGGTCGAGCTTCTGCAGGATCGACCGCACGTGGGTCTCGACCGTCTTCAGACCGAGGAACAGCGACTGCGCGATGCCGCCGTTGGAGTACCCCTGCGCCATGAGCTCGAGCACCGACCGCTCGCGCTCGGTCAGTCGCGACAGCGGGTCGTCGGCGCGCGTGCGCTGCACGAGCTGCTCGACGACCTCGGGGTCGACGACCGAGCCGCCCGAGGCGACGGTCTCGACGGCGCGCACGAGCGTCTGCGGCTCCGAGACGCGCTCCTTCAGCAGATAGCCGGTGCCGCTGCCGGCACCCATGACGCGCAGCGCGTACTCGGGCGTCGCATACATCGACAGCAGCAGCACGCCGATCGTCGAGCCCTGCGCGCGCATCTCTTCGAGGGCGACGATGCCCTCGTCGCGAAAGCTCGGCGGCATGCGGATGTCGAGCACGGCCGCGTCGAGTCCGCCGCGCGCGGCGACCTCGAGCAGCTCGGACCCCGTGCCGACCGAGGCGACGACCTCGAGTCCGCCGTCGACGAGCACCTTCGCGATGCCCTCGCGCAGAAGGAGGGCGTCGTCGGCGATCGCGACGCGCAGGGGGCGCGGCTGCGTCTCCATGGTTCCTCCGTTCATCGGGCGGACCTGTATTTCCTGTGGGCAGGAGGCACCGCACGGTGTCCCCGCCCTGTCGTGAGCGTATCGTGCACGAGGCCGGTGCCGCGCGCCCAGTTCAGGGGGTGCACCGAGGCGGGCGGGCCGGCGAACCGTCAAGCTGAAGGG
>NZ_JBSHJY010000081.1:0-4883 GCF_053619715.1 Agromyces sp. NPDC055520
ATGGCGATCGCCGCGGCGGGTGACGTGCGACCCGCGGCCACGGGCGACTAGTCGCCGCCGGGAGCGTCGCCGCCCCCGCCGAGTTTGCCGACCGTGATGGTGATCTGGTCGCCGGGCTTGGCGAAGCCGCCGCCGGCCGGGTTCTGCGAGAGCACCATGCCGACCTTCAGCGGATCGAGGGTGTTCTCGTTCTGTCGTTGCACCTTGAAGCCGGCCTGCTTGAGCGCGGCCTCGGCCTCGTCTTGCGTCATGCCGACGACGTCGGGCACACCCGAAATCGAGCCGTTGCTCGTGAAGATGCGGATCGTCGTGCCCTTGCCGGCCTGCCCGGCCGGGTCGGTGCCCGAAACCGTGCCCGCTGGCAGGTTCGAATCCTGCTGCCCGCCGTCTTCGGCGACGAAGCCCGCGGCCTCGAGCGCCTGCTTCGCGGCGTCGAACGAGAGGCCGGCCACCACGGGGATGTCGACGAGCACCTGCTTGAACGCCGACGGATCAGGTTCTGGGAACTCGGCGCCGCCGTACTTGTTGTCGGCGAGAGTCATGATGCGCTTCCACATGCGGTGTCGAGCGGTAGCGGCCTCGCCGCTGTCGAAGCTCAACTGCCTGAGGTTGACGTGACCGGTGACGTTGCCCACCCAGACGGCGGTCGCGACGCGGGTGGAGGCACCGTTCATCCAGGTGCCCTCGTTGTTGTCGGTCGTACCTGTCTTGCCGATGTGCGGCACGCCGGTGCCGGTGTTCGATGCGCTCGCGGTGCCGCTGAACGTCTGGGCCATGGCGTAGCCCATCGCATGGGCGACTTCGGGTGTCACCGATTGCGGGCACTCGGTCTGCGGTACGGGCTGCTCCACGCCCTCGCTGTCGACGATTCTGGCGATGGCGACGGGAGCGCACGTTGCGCCGTTGTTGGCGACGCCGGCGAAGGCGCTCACCATACTGAGCGGAGAGACCTCCTCAGTGCCGAGGATCGCACCCGGGCCGAAGACGGCGCCGGTGTCGATCATTCGCGAACCGTCTTCGTTGTAGAGGGCCTCACCGGTTTCGTCGTTGTAGGCGAACCGCTGCCCGAGGTCGAGGCCGTCGGCGCGGCGAACACCGAACGCCTGTGCCGTGTCGCGGATCTTGCAGAGGTCCAGCTGCTGCGCCATCGCTATGAACGCGGTGTTCACTGAGTATTTCGTGGCATCGACGGCGTTGTTCGCCCCCCTCCCGTCGTCGTTCTTGGGGTCGTAGTCTCCCTTCCACCCGCCGTAGCAGGCCGCGGGGAAGGAGGTGAAGTTGCGTCGGCTTCCGTTGAACGACTCACGCAGCGAATGGCCCTCGTTCAGCCACTCGGCGAGGGTGAACACCTTGAACGTCGACCCAGGCTGGAACCCGAGAGACCCACCATACGCATAATCGGTGCTGTAGTTGAGCGAGCTGTAGTCGCCCGCACTGGCGGCGATGACGTCGGGGTCTTGCGTGTAGTTCTTGTTCTGCGTCATCGCGAGCACCTTGCCGGTGCCGACCTCGACGCTGACTGCCGCCGAACCGACATCCAGCCGGGGGTCGGCGAACGGGACGTTCTCGCGCATAGCCGCGACGGCTTCGGCCTGCAGTTCGAGGTCGAGCGTCGTGTAGATATCGAGCCCGCCTTTCTGCAGCATGCGTGTGCCCTCGTTGACGTCTTTGGTGGCAGGGTCATCGAATTTGTTCTTGATCACCCAGGTGACGTAGTCGCAGAAGTAGGCGGAATCTCCAGCCGACTGGCAGCCGGTGCTCGGTGGGTGAATGACCGGCGTGACCGGCGTCGCGACGGCCGCCGCGTGTTCTTCAGGCGTGATCTTCTTGTACTCGAGCATCCTGTCGAGGATGTAGTCGCGACGATCCTTGTTCGCGGCATACGGCGTCGGCTCACCCTTGTCGTTGACCGATGCAGCGCCGTTCGTCTCATCTTCGGGTTGGTCGAGCCGTAACGCATCGGGGAAGTTCACGATCGCGATGAGGCTCGCCGCCTCGGGCAGTGATAGGGTCGCCGCGGTCCTCGAGTAGTAGTACTGCGCGGCCGACTCGATGCCGTACACGCGTCCGCCGAATGCGGCGATGTTCAAGTAGCCCTTGAGGATGTCGTCCTTCGAGTACTCCTTCTCGAGGGCGATCGCGTAGCGGATCTCTTTCAGCTTGCGCGAGACGCTGACCTCGGTCGCCTCGTCGTAGGCCTTCTCGAACTCCTCTTGGTTCGTCGCCTTCGCCGTGTTGTTGTTGATCAACACGTTCTTCACGTACTGTTGCGTGATCGAGGAGCCGCCCTGCGTGTCTTCGCCGCTCACGGTCTTCAGGGCGCCGCGCACGGTGCCCTGGATGTCGACGCCGCCGTGCTCGTAGAAACGGGGGTCCTCACCCGCGACCGCTGCGTCTTTCACGTACTGGCTGATCGCCTCCCAGGCGACCTCTTCACGGTTGTCGTCGAAGAACGAGGCGAGGAGGTACGGAGAACCGTCGGCCTGCGTCGCGTAGATGTTCGACCGCTGGGCCAGTTCCGCCGGCTCGAGGTATCCGGGCAGGTTCTCGAACAGGGAGATGCTGTTGTTCGCGGCCATACCGGTGACGGCGAGGGCAGGAGTCACCGCGGCGGTCACGAGAATGCCGGCGAGAGCGCTCATCCCGACGATGCCGAGGATTCCGGCACCGAGGTCGCTCATCGTACGTTTTTGGGCAGACATATAGTGGAGCTTAACGGAGAAGGCTGGCAAATCTCGCTATGCAGGCTGAGCGTTGCCTGCCGCGGAGGCGCGCCGACGCACTCGAAACAGAGACAGAGGAATCATGACGACCTGGGAGTACATCACCACCCCGCTGCTGATCCACAACACGGCGGCGATCCTGAACAACTGGGGCTCGGAGGGGTGGGAGCTCGTGCAGGTCGTGCAGGGCCCCGAGGGCGGCCTCGTCGCCTACCTGAAGCGCCCCACCGGCGGTGCGTCGTCGGCCGCGGCATCCGCCGGTGCCGCTGCGGCAGCCGAGGCCGCCAAGCAGTTCGAGGGCGAGGCGTGACCATGGCGAACACGTTCGAATCCCGCCTGACCGAACTCGGCATCGAGCTGCCCGATGTCGCGCCGCCCGTGGCCGCATACGTGCCGGCCGTGGTCACCGGCTCGCTCGTCTACACCTCGGGTCAGTTGCCGTTCACCTCCGGCGCGCTGCCTGCCACCGGCAAGGTCGGCGACGGGCACGGTCTCGTTCCCGCCGACGACGCCAAGGCGTACGCCCGCACCGCGGCGCTCAACGCGCTCGCGGCGGTTCGCGCCGAGATCGGCTCGCTCGACCGGGTCGTGCGCATCGTGAAGCTCGTCGGCTTCGTGGCATCCGACCCCTCGTTCACCGGCCAGCCGGGTGTCATCAACGGCGCATCCGAGCTGCTCGGGGAGATCTTCGGCGAGGCGGGACGCCACGCGCGCTCGGCGGTCGGGGTCGCGGTGCTGCCGCTCGACTCCCCGGTCGAACTCGAGCTCATCGTCGAATTCGCCTAGGCGCGCGCCGCACTGCGCGGCGCCGCGTCGCGCTGCGCGGGCAATGTAGGACGAACCCCGCTTCGTAGGACGCGCAGCACCGCTGCCGTCCTACAAAGCGCCTCCTGTCCTACATCTTCCGGCGCACCCTGCGCGTCGGCACGCGCACCCTGCGCGTCGGCACGCGCACACCGACTCCTCCTCCACAGGCGCGGACGGGCGGGCACTGTGTACAGATTCGGCGTCTGGTCGAAGCATCCGTTCGATTTGACGAGATGCTTCGAGCATGAGTCCGCTCGAACGGGTGCACTACACCCCATCTGCGGCCGAGCTCACCCGCGTGGTGCAAGCTCTGGGACCGCTGCGAATCGTGCACCGAGTGCAACTGCAGGCGCTGGGCGTCTCAGACCGTGCGGTTCGAGCGGCGGTCGGTCAGGGCTGGCTCCGTCGCGTCCGACGAGATTGGTTCGCTGCACCGAACTGCGACGCCCGTCTGGTTCGCGCGGCGCACGTCGGTGTCACGCTCGGATGCGTGTCCGCGGCGGCGGTGCACGGCATGTGGGATCTCGAGACCGACGAGCTCCACGTCAGCGCCGCCCGAAACACGCCTCGCGTCGACGCGAGCACGCCGCCGAATCTCGAGTGCGTTGTGCCGCTCCGCACGCACTGGACGAGGCATCCAGAACCCGGCGCGGCACCACGGGTTCGCGCGCCGATCCAGTCGGTTGCGAACACCCTGCTCACGATCGCGCACTGCCAGCCGCTCGAGCAGGCGGTCATCGTGGTCGATTCAGCTCTGCGGCGGCGACTGATCGAACTCGGCGAGATCGGCGAGCTCGCGGCGACCGATCCCGCGATGGCTCGCGTACTCGCGCACGCCGACCCGGCCGCCGACACCGACGCGGAGACCGTCGCGCGGATGCGGCTCGCCCGACGCGGCATCGTCATGGTGCCGCAGGTGACGATCGATGGGCATCCCGTCGATGGCCTCATCGGCACCGCGTTGGTTCTGCAGATCGACGGGTACGGGCCGCATACGACACGAAAGCAGCACAACCGAGACCTTCGCCAAGACGATCGCCTGCGTCGGATGGGCTACATCGTGCTGCGCTACAGCCGTGACCATGTGCTTCGCGAGTGGCCGATGATCGAGTCGACGGTCTTGGGGATCGTCCGCTCCGGCCGATACCTCAGGAGTAGACGATTTCACGCGTCGTGACGCTGCTCGCCCGTTGGCGATGCAGGTCATGCGCCACTTCGTAGGACGTGCTCCTGCGGAAGCGTCCTACAACGGGCCAGATCGTCCTACGAACGCGCGCAGCGCGCAGCGACGCAGCGAGACAGCAAGACAGCAAGACAGTAAGACAGTAAGACGGCGCAGGGAGCACAGGAGGG
>NZ_JBSHJY010000082.1:0-4783 GCF_053619715.1 Agromyces sp. NPDC055520
CGGCATCCGGCCCCCGTCTGCGTTTCTCAGGACCCCCATTCCAGCGCTCCTGAGAGGATGGGGGCATGGCTCGCATCCTGAAGCTCGCCCGCAGGTACTGGGTGGTCGCCCTCACGCTCGGCATCGGCCTGGTCGGCATCGTGCTCGCGCTCACCGGCGCGGGCGCCGCCGTGCCGTGGATCTTCAGCATCTACGCGCTCGCGGTGGCCGCGTGGGAGGCGGTCGGCATGGTCCGCGACATCATGCGCGGGCACTGGGGCCTCGACATCCTCGCGGTGACCGCGATCGTCGCGACGGTGCTCGTCGGCGAGTACGTGGCCGCCCTGCTCGTCGTGCTCATGCTCACGGGCGGGGCCGCGCTCGAGGACTACGCGAACCGGCGGGCCAAGCGCGAACTCGACGCGCTGCTGACCCGATCCCCGCAGCACGCGCATCGCATCGAGGGCGACGCGATCGTCGACGTTCCGGCGGGCGACGTGCAGGTCGGCGACGTGCTGCTCGTGCGGCCGAGCGAGATCGTGCCGGTCGACGCGACGCTGCGCTCGCAGGAGGCGGGCTTCGACGAGTCCTCGATCACGGGCGAGTCCGTGCCGGTCGAGAAGGGGCCGGGCGACCTCGTGCTGAGCGGTTCCATCAACGGCCAGTCGGCGGTCGAGGTCGTCGCCGCGGCATCCGCTGCCGACAGTCAGTATCAGCAGATCGTGGCCCTCGTGACGGCCGCCGCCGATTCGAAGGCGCCCGTGGTGCGCCTGGCCGACCGGTATGCGGTGCCGTTCACCGTCTTCTCGCTCGCGCTCGCCGCGCTGGCCTGGTGGCTCTCGGGCGACCCGGTGCGCTTCGCCGAGGTGCTCGTGCTCGCGACGCCGTGCCCGCTGCTCATCGCGGCGCCCGTCGCCTTCATCGGCGGCATGAGCCGCGCGGCCCGCAACGGCGTGATCGTGAAGGGCGGGGGAGTGCTCGAGCAGCTCGCCGCCGCGAAGACCGCCGTGTTCGACAAGACCGGCACGCTGACCCACGGCTCGCCGACGCTCGTCGCGGTGCGGCCGCAGCCCGGGTTCGGCGCCGACGAGCTGCTCGGAGTCGTGGCGTCGGCCGAGCAGTACTCGTCGCACGTGCTCGCGACCTCGATGATCCAGGCGGCGAAGGATCGCGGACTGCCGTTGACCGAGGCCGAGTGGGCGCGCGAGGCGGCGACGAACGGCGTGACGGCGAAGGTCGGCGGCCGAGAGGTCGTCGTCGGCAAGTTCGCATTCGTGCGCGACCACGCGCCCGAGGCCGAGCCGACCGAGATCGCGCCGGGCGAGCTGGCGGTCTACGTCGCCGTCGACGGACGCTACGCGGGGGCGCTGCTGGCGAGCGACCGGTTGCGCGACAACGCGCGGGCCACGCTCGAGCGGCTCGCCGAGCTCGGCGTGCACAACACCATGATGCTCACGGGTGATGCGCAGGCGACGGCCGACCACATCGCCGCCGAGCTCGGCATCACCAGGGTGCGCGCCGACTGCCTGCCCGCCGACAAGGTCGCCGAGGTCGCCGCGATCGCCGAGCGCCCCGTGATCATGGTCGGCGACGGAGTGAACGACGCGCCCGTGCTCGCGGCCGCCGACGTCGGCATCGCGATGGGCGCGAAGGGCGCCACGGCGGCGAGCGAGTCGGCGTCGGCCGTCATTCTCGTCGACGACATCTCGCGCACGGCGAAAGCCGTCGAGATCGGTCACGACACCGTGCGCATCGCACTGCAGAGCATCTGGCTCGGCATCGTCGTGAGCGTCGTGCTCATGGTGATCGCCGCGTTCGGCGTCATCCCCGCCACGATCGGGGCGCTGCTGCAAGAGGTCGTCGACCTGCTCGCGATCCTCGCGGCGCTGCGGGCGATCGGCGGGCGACTCGATGCGAAGACGGCGAAGGATGCGGCCCCGGTGCGCCGCCGCGAGGCCGCCGCCGCCGGGTGACGGCCCGGCACGGCCGGGTGCCGACCCGGCGCCGGGCCCGCCGACAGCACGGCCCGCGGGGTGGTCACAACTCGGTAACACCGCGAGGAAAAGGCGTGACGGCACTTGCGTCGGGTTTGTTCGTAAGGTTTACTAACAAACGTGACTGCAACGGATGCACAGCGAGGCTCCATCACGGAGCCGGCACCCCCCACCTCCCCGGTGGTGCCCGAGTCGTTCGCCGCGTCCGCCCCCGGCGCCGCCATCTTCGGCCGCTCGCGCGCCCTGCGCCCCACGGGCAAGGTGCTGCCGGAGCACGCACGTCACCACAACCGCGCGCTCGTGCTGCAGACGCTCTACAGCACCGGTGCCCAGAGCCGAGCGGATGTCGCACGCGGCACCGGCCTCACGAGGGTCACGGTTTCCGACCTCGTCGCCGATCTCATGGCGGAGGGGCTCGTCATCGAGCTCGGGCAGCGCGAAGACGCCCGCCCCGGCAAGCCGGCCACGCTCATCGACGTCGACCGGGCGGCCTTCCACATCATCGTCGTCGACCTCTCGGAGCACGAGGTCTTCCGCGGCGCGGTGGCCGGCCTCGAGGGCCAGATCATCGCCCGCGACGAGATCGCCCGCGACGGTGCCACCGGCGAGGAGGCCGTGCAGCTCGTCGAACAGCTCGTCGAGCGGCTGCTGACCCGCACCACGACTCCGGTGCTCGGCATCGGCATCGGCTCGCCCGGTGTCGTCGACCCGCTCGGGGTCGTGCGTTCGGCACCGAACCTCGGCTGGCACGATGTCGCCCTGCAAGAGCGCATCGCCGCCCGATTCGCCCTTCCCGTTCACGTCGCCAACGACGCGAACGTGGCCGTGCTCGCCGAGCACGGCTCGTCGCACCACGACGACCTGCTGCTCGTCAAGATCGGCCACGGTGTCGGTGCGGGGCTCATCATCGGCGGCCGACCGGTCATCGGCGGCGGCTTCGCGGCAGGCGAGATCGGCCACGTCGTGGTCGGCACCGACGGCGGCCCGCGCTGCGCGTGCGGCCGAGACGGATGCCTCGAAACCTGGCTCAGCGTGCCGCGGCTGACCGCCCGGCTCGCAGAGCTCGGGGGCGAGCCCGACGGTGCCGAGGCGGCATCCGCTCGCGACGACGTCCTTCGCGAAGCCGGTCGCCGGCTCGCGATCGTGCTCGCGCCGGTCGTCGGCGCGCTCAACCTGTCGGAGGTCGTGCTCAGCGGCCCCGCCCGATTGCTTGACGGCGTGTTCCACGAAGCCGCCGTCGACACGCTCCGGAAGCGGACGATGGCGGAGTTCAACCGTGATCTGAGGCTCCGGATGTCCGAGCAGGCGGAGGACATCGTGCTCCGCGGCGCGGCCGTCATGGTCCTTTCCGGACAACTCGGGGTCACCTAGCTGACCCGCCCCACCGGGATGCGTTCACCCGAACCGATCCCGGCGCACCACAACCCCACCCAAGAGAAGGAAACCGCAATGAAGAGGAAGTACGCAGTCGCGGCCATCGCAACCGCCGCCGCTCTCGTTCTCGCAGGCTGCAGCGCGACCGGCGAACCCGCCGACGACGGCTCTGCAGAAGGCCAGGACATCACGCTCTGGCTGATGGGCGGCGACACGCCCGATGCGCTCCGCGACTACCTGAAGTCCGAGTACGCCGACGTCACGGGCGGCACGCTGACGATCGAGGAGCAGGGCTGGGGCGACGCAGTCGCGAAGCTCACGACCGCGCTTCCCGACGCCGCGAACACCCCCGACGTCACCGAGATCGGCAACACCTGGTCGCCGACCTTCACCAACGCGGGTGCCTTCACCGACCTGTCCGACATGTACGACGAGCTCGGCGGCGACAAGCTGCTGACCTCGTTCGTCGAGGTCGGCGAGGTCGACGGCGCGCAGTACGCCCTGCCGTACTACTTCGGCTCGCGCTACAACTTCTACCGCAAGGACATCTGGGACGCGGCCGGCAAGACCGTGCCGACCACGCTCGAGGAGTTCGGCGACACCGTCACATCGCTGCGCACCGACACCCAGTCGGGCTTCTACATCGGCGGCTCCGACTGGCGCAACGGCATCTCGTGGATCTTCGCCAACGGCGGCGAGCTCGCGGTGAAGGACGGCGACAAGTGGGTCGGCGCACTGTCGTCCGACGAGTCGGTCGCAGGCCTCGAGCAGTTCCAGGACCTCTTCACGGGTGCCTCGAACGCTCCCGTCACCGAGTTCGACAGCACGCCGTGGGTCAACATCAACAACAACGACGCCACGGGCGTGCCCGAGGCCGCGACGATCATCGCTCCCGGATGGGCGCACTGGTCGATCGGCGACCTCGCTCCGGACCCCGAGGACGCCACCAAGACGGTCGCGACCTGGAACGACGACGTGTTCGGCACCTTCGTGCTGCCCGGCGTCGACGGCGGCGTGGCCCCCGTCTTCGCCGGCGGATCGAACATCGCCGTGTCGGCGGCCAGCAAGAACCAGGCCGGCGCCAAGGAGCTCATGAAGATCATCTTCTCCGAGGAGTACCAGACGATGCTCGGCGAGAACGGCCTCGGCCCGGCCAACCTCGACTACGCGTCGAGCCTCGGCGACGACCAGTTCGCCAAGGCCCTCATCGAGTCGGCCGCCGGCTCGAAGCTGACCCCCGCCGCACCCGGTTGGGCCGCGGTCGAGGGCGCCGGCATCCTCGAGGAGTTCTTCGGCAAGGTCTCGGCGGGCGGCGACGTCCCCGCGCTCGCAGCCGAGTACGACGAGAAGCTGAACGAGCTGCTCAACTAGCGAGGAGTGTGGATGCCGCGGCATCCGCCACCTGCACCATGCGGGGCCGCGGGCGAGACTTCGCC
>NZ_JBSHJY010000083.1:0-4090 GCF_053619715.1 Agromyces sp. NPDC055520
GCGGGAATGCTTCCCGCCGCGACATCCGTTGCCCGCGCTCTCGGTCTGTTCGGGTCAGCCGAGTTTCGCGAGCCGCTTCGCGCGTGCCGCGCGCGAGACCTGGGCGACGATCACGAGCACCAGGGCGAAGAGGAACACGGCGGAGGCGATGACGTTCGCCTCGGCCGGGATGCCCCGCGACGCCGAGATGTAGATGTACTTCGGGAACGTCGAGACGGCGCCCGAGTTGAAGTTCGTGATGATGAAGTCGTCGAAGCTGAGCGCGAACGACAGCAGCGCGGCCGCGACGATGCCGGGCAGCAGCAACGGGAACGTCACTCGCCAGAACACCTGCGAGGGCGAACCGTAGAGGTCGCGGCCGGCCTCTTCGAGTGCCGGGTCGAGGCTCGCGACACGGGCCTTGACGGTCACCACCACGAAGCTGATGCAGAACATCGTGTGCGCCAGGATGATCGTCGTCATGTCTTTCGCGACGCCGACGGCGAGGAACTGCGCCGCGAGGCCCGCACCGAGTACGACCTCTGGCGTCGCCATCGGCAGGAAGAGCAGCAGGCTGATCGCCCCGCGGGCGCGGAACCGGTAACGCACGAGGGCGATCGCGATCATCGTGCCGAGGGCCGTCGCGATGACGGTCGCGGCGATGCCGATGACGATGCTGTTGCCGAACGCCTCGCATACGGCGCCGCCCTCGACCGTGCACACGTTCATCCACTTGTCGAGGGTGAAGCCGCGCCAAGCGATGTTCGACTTGATCGAGTCGTTGAACGAGAACACGAAGGTGTACGCGATCGGGATGAGCAGGAACACGAAGGCGATGATCGTGTAGGCCGGCAACAGCCAGTCGCCGAGTCCGAGCCGACGCGACCGCACTCGGCGCTGCGGGCCGTTCTCGAGCTGCTCGCTCTCGCTGAATCCGCCGAGGACGGCGGCCGCCTGGACTTCTCCGCTCACAGCAGGTCCTCCGTTCCGGCTCGTTTGACGTAGACGCCGACGAGCACGAGGATCGCGGCCATCAGGATGATCGAGAGCGCCGCGGCGGCCGGGTAATTCAGCAGCACGAGGAAGTTCGCCTCGATCACGTTGCCCATCATCTGCGTGTCGGGCCCGCCGAGGAAGTCACGGCTCGCGTTCACGTAGTCGCCCGCGGCGGGGATGAAGGTGAGCAGCGTGCCCGCGACGATGCCGGGCATCGACAGCGGGATGGTGACCTTGCGGAAGACCGTGAACGGGTTCGCGTACAGGTCGCTGCCCGCCTCGAGGTAGCGCAGGTCGAGTCGCTCGAGCGTCGTGTACAGCGGCAGCGTCATGAACGGGATGAAGTTGTACGTGAGGCCGAAGATCACCGCGAACGGCGTGCCCGTGAAGTGCGCGTCGGGCGCCATGAGCGAGAGCGCCTTCAGCGAGGTGATCACGAACGACTCGTCGGAGAGGATCTGCTTCCACGCGAGGGTGCGCAGCAGGAAGCTGATGAAGAACGGGGCGATCACGAGCACGAGCATGAGCCCCTGCAGCATCGGCCAGCGCCGCGCCTTCACACCGATGAAGTACGCGAGCGGATAGCTGAAGAGCAGCGCGAACACCGTGGCCGCGAGCGCGTACCCGAAGGAACGCACGATGTGCGGCCAGTACTCGCCCATCACGGTCACGTAGTTCTGCCAGTTGAAGGCGTATTCGAACTGGCCGATGTCGCCGAACTCGGTCGGCGCCTGCAACGAGGTGAGCAGGAGCGAGATGAGCGGCGTGACGAAGAACAGCACGAGGTAGAGCAGACCGGGAAGCAGCAGGAACAGCGCGATCCTGCTGCGCTTCCTCGGCGCCTGCGGCACGACCTCTGCGGTCTGGAAGGCGGCGAAGGCCATGCTCAGCCCTCCTCGAGCTCCGCGACGAGCGCCTCACGGCGCTGCGCGGCGATCGAGGTGGTGTCGTCGTCGGCGGGGAAGCGGCCCTCGGCCTCGGGCACGTCTTCGAGCCCGAATCCGTGCTCGACGGGCCACGAGACCCACACCTCGGCGCCCTCGGCGACGATCGGCCCCGTACCCGTGTTCTGCGCGAACACCGTCACGGTGCCCGCCGTGGGAAGCGCGACGATGTACTGCGTGCTCACGCCAGAGAACGAGACATCGATGACCCGGCCGGGGCCGAGGGAGTTGTGGTCGGATGTCGCGGCCGGCGCCTCTCGAAGGAGCGTGACCTTCTCGGGGCGCACCCCGATCGTGACCCGGCCCTGGTGACGTTGCGCCCGTGCCGTGGGCACGATGAGGCGTGCACCGCCGATGTCGACCGAGATCGCGGCATCCGTCGATGCGATGACGTCACCCGTGAACAGGTTCGACTGGCCGAGGAAGTTCGCGACGAACGACGTGCGCGGAAGCTCGTAGAGCACCGCGGGGGCGCCCATCTGCTCGATCGCACCCTTGTTCATGACCGCGACCGTGTCGGCCATGGTCATGGCCTCCTCTTGATCGTGGGTGACGTGCAGGAAGGTGAGGCCGACCTCCTCCTGGATCGTCTTCAGCTCGAGCTGCATCTGTCGGCGCAGCTTCAGGTCGAGCGCACCGAGGGGCTCGTCGAGCAGGAGGAGCGCCGGGCGGTTGACGATCGCGCGTGCGAGCGCGACGCGCTGCTGCTGGCCGCCCGACAGCTGCGCCGGTCGACGCTGCGCGAGGTGGTCGAGCTCGACGAGGCGCAGCGCCTCGTGCGCCCGGCCCAGTGCGTCGCCGATGCGACGGCGCTTGAGCCCGAACGCGACGTTCTCGAGCACCGACATGTGCGGGAACAGCGCGTAGCTCTGGAACACCGTGTTGACGGGGCGCTCGTGCGCCTTCGTGCCCGTGACGTCGCGCCCGCCGATCAGGATGCGACCGGCGGTCGGCTCCTCGAGTCCCGCGACGAGCCGGAGCGTCGTCGTCTTGCCGCAGCCCGACGGGCCGAGCAGGGCGAAGAAGGAACCCGCCGGAATCGTGAGGTCGAGCTCCTCGATCGCCGTGAAGCCGGGGAACCGCTTCTGGATGCCGACGAGTTCGAGATCTGCGCCGCGTTCGGCGAACTCCCGTACCGACACGTTCACGCCCCCAGGAGGATGCTCTGGAACTGCGCCTGGTACTTCTGCTCTTCGGCGCCGTCGAGCGACCGGAAGATGTGCGCGTTCTCGAGGAAGGCCTCGTCGGGGAAGATGAGCTGGTTCTCTGCGAGCTCGGGGTCGATCGCGATGGCGGCCTCCTTCGCGCCGACGACGGGCGTGATGAAGTTCACCCACGCCGCGACCTCGGCCGCGACCTCGGGCTCGTAGTAGTAGTTCATGAGCGCCTCGGCGTTGGCCTTGCGCGGCGAGCCGATCGGAACGAGGAAGTTGTCGTTCCACAGCGTGCCGCCGGCGGTCGGGAGGGCGAACTCCCACTTGTCGCCGGCTTCGGCGTTGATCACGGTGATGTCGCCCGACCAGCAGATGGCGGCGAGCGTGTCTTCGCTCTTGAGGTCTTCGAGGTAGGAGTTGCCCTTGATGTTGCGCACCTGGCCGGACTCGACCTGCTCGCGGAGCACCTCGATGGCCGCGTCGAACTCCTCGTCGCCCCAGTCGCCCGCGATGTCGACGCCGTTCTGCTGCAGGATGAGCCCCATCGTGTCGCGCATCTCGGAGAGCACGCCGACCCGACCCTTGAGCTCGGAGTTCCACAGGTCTTCGACGGACTCGATGCCGCCGGGGATCGCCTCTTTGTTCCAGCAGATGCCGGCGAACCCGCCCTGCCACGGCAGCGAGTTGACGCGCCCCTTGTCGAAGTCGGGGTCGCGCAGCGCCGGGCTGAGGTTCACGATGTTCGGGATGTTGTCGTGGTTGAGCTCTTGCGTGTACCCGAAGCGGATCCAGCGGGCGGCCATCCAGTCGGTGAGCACGGCGGTGTCGGCGCCAATGTCCTTGCCGAGCGCGAGCTGGTCTTTCACCTTGCCGTAGTACGTGTTGTTGTCGTCGACGGCGACCTCGTAGTTCACGGTGATGCCGGTCTGCTCGGTGAAGCGTTCGAGCGTCGGGTAGGCACCGCTGTCGTCTTCGTCGATGTACGCCGCCCAGTTCGCCCAGTTCACGGTCTTGTCG
>NZ_JBSHJY010000084.1:0-3756 GCF_053619715.1 Agromyces sp. NPDC055520
CACTGGTTCTACCCCCCTGGGGCCCCCCGTTCCACACGAACCCCCCGGTTGGCCCGGGGGTTTCCCCCCCCCCCCCCCCCCCGCCCCCCCCCCCCCCCCCCCCCCCCGATTCTGGGCGCGAACGGGCAGTCGATGCCGCATCTTCGACGCCGACCCGGCATCGACGGTCCGTTCGCCGCGTGGGATGAGGGCGGCGAGTACGAGTGGCAGCAGGTGGATGCTGCGGGGCGCGCGCCGCGAGCCGTTGACGTGAATTCCTCCGGCGAGGATGATCGACGCATGGGCACGAAAGCCGCGGCTCGGCGGTCACCCCGGCGTCCGGAGTCGAGTCTGGCCGAGCGATGGACCACGGTCGACGGCATCGACCTGTTCTACCGCGAGTCTCCGATGCCTCCACCGGGTGCCCCGGCGATGATGCACCTGCACGGCTTCGGCCTCTCCGGCCGTTACCTGCTGCCGACGGCCGAACGCCTCGCCGACCAGTTCCACACCCTGGTGCCCGACCTGCCGGGCTTCGGCCGCAGCGGCAAGGCGGCCGACGCGCTCGACGTGCCCGACCTCGCCCACGCCGCGGCACGGTTCCTCGACGACCGCGGCATCGAGAAGGTCACGCTCGTGGGCAACTCGATGGGTTGCCCCGTCATCCTCGAGTTCGCGCACCACTATCCCGACCGCATCGACCGCGCCGTGCTCGTCTCGCCTGCGGGAGGGCTCTACAACCAGCCGCTCCGCCGTGCCGTCGGCCAGCTCACCCGCGATGGCGGCCGGGAGCCCCCGCGCATGATGAAGGTGGCGGTGCCCGACTACCTCAGGTTCGGCGTACCGAGCACGTTCAAGATGTTCCACGCGCTGACGCAGTACCCGACCCTCGAGCGCTTGCTCGAGTTGCACGTTCCGACGCTCGTCGTCATCGGCGACCGCGATCCGCTGATGCCGCATCACTCGCGGGTGCAGGAGGTCGCCGCCGCGACCGACAATCACGTGCTGCTCGTGCGCATCGAAGGCGCGGCGCACGCGATCAACTTCAGCCACTCGGGCGAGCTCGCCCACCTCATCCGGCTGTTCATGGCCGATCGCCCGATCGTCGACGACCCCGCCTCGCCGGGCCACGCGAGCCTGACCGAGATCCATCGGGGCACGCATCTGCCGCCGCACGCGGCCCCCTGACCGCCGCCGCCCTCACGCCGCGCGGTCGCGGCTCCACTCGAGCAGGCGGTCGACCGGCCACGTCGTGACGATGCGCTCGCCGGGCACGCCGTTCGCCTCGGCCCGCGCTGCGCCGAGTTCGAGAAAGGTCAGGTGGCCGGGCGCATGCGCGTCGCTGTCGATCGAGAACAGGCATCCCGCCTCGAGCGCGATCGCGATGAGCTCGTCGGGCGGGTCCTGCCGCTCGGGCCGGGAGTTGATCTCGACGGCGACGCCGTGCTCGGCGCAGGCCTCGAAGACGACCCGGGCGTCGAAGGTCGACGGCGGCCGGGTGCCGCGTGCCCCCTCGACGAGCCTGCCGGTGCAGTGCCCGAGCACGTTCGTGTGCGGGTCGGCGATGGCACGCAGCATCCGCTTCGTCATCTCGGCCGGCTCGGTACGCAGCTTCGAGTGCACACTGGCGACCACGACGTCGAGGCGGCCGAGCAGTTCCGCAGTCTGGTCGAGTGTGCCGTCGACGAGGATGTCGACCTCGATACCGCGAAGCAGCCGGATGCCGCGGACCTCCGCCTGCACGTCGGCGATGACCTGCTGCTGGGCGATGAGCCGCTCGGGGCTGAGTCCGTTGGCCACACGCAGGTTCGGCGAGTGATCGGTGACGGCGAGGTACTCGAGGCCGAGTGCCTCGGCGGCGCGCGCCATCGCCTCGAGGCTCGTCGTGCCGTCGGACCAGTCGGTGTGGCTGTGCAGGTCGCCGCGCAGCCGCGCCCGCAACCCGGTGCGGGTTCCCTCGGGCGAGAGGCCGGCCTCGGCCCGGAGCGCTGAGAGGCGATCTGGCACCCCGCCCGCGACCGCCTGGGCGATGACCACGAGCGTCGAGTCTCCGATGCCGGGGGTTCGCTTCAAGCGGCCGTCGTCGACGCGCGCGGCGACCTCTTCGGCGCTGAACGGTCGGATCGTCTCGGCCGCGCGCCGGAACGCCTTCGACTTGTAGGCCGACGCCCGATCCCGCTCGAGCAGGAACGCGATCTCTTCGAGCGCCGCCACCGGGTCCATCGCCCCATTGTCGCGCGCGTCCCGGTGCTTGACAACGCGTACGATTCTTCGGTATATCTATACCCCCTAGGGGTATTCACCCCGAGCACGGAACGAGAGGGGAAACATCCCATGTCCACATCCACCCCACCGGCACGACGCCGGTGGTTCGGCCTGGCGCTCATCGCCGCGGCGCAGTTCGTCGTCATCATGGATACGTCGATCATCGGCGTCGCCCTGCCCGACATCCAGGCCGAGCTCGGGTTCACCCCCGAGTCGCTGTCCTGGGTGTTCAACGCCTACGTCATCGCCTTCGGCGGACTGCTGCTGCTCGGCGGCCGGCTCAGCGACGTGTTCGGCGCGCGTCGGGTGTTCGTCACGGGCTGGCTCGTGCTCGCCGCGGGCAGCCTGCTCGCCGGCGCTGCGAGCGACGTCGGCCTCGAGATCGCCGGTCGCGCCGTCCAGGGTGCGGGCGCCGCGCTCATCGCCCCGTCCGCGCTCACCCTGCTGATGACGCTGTTCGGCGGCACCGCCGACCTGCCGCGCGCGTTCGCGGTGTACGGCGCGGCCGCCCCGATCGGCGGCACGGCCGGCGTCTTCCTCGGCGGGGTGCTCACCGAGTACGCGAGCTGGCCGTGGGTGTTCTATGCGACCGTGCCGATCGCCGTGCTCGTCGTCGCCCTGACGCCCCTCGCGCTCCCCCGGGTCGACGGCGGCCGCGGGCGGGTCGACCTCGCCGGCGCGCTCACCGTGACCGCGGGCCTCGCCGCGCTCGTCTACGGCATCGTGCGCGCCCCCGAGGCGGGCTGGGCCTCGGCCGAGACGCTCATCGCGCTCGCCGTCGGCTTCGCCCTGCTCGGCGCATTCTTCGCGATCCAGTCGCGCAGCCGCACGCCGCTGCTGCGCCTCGGCATCTTCCGCGCTCCGCAGCTCGGCGCCGCGAACCTCGCGCAATTGCTGCTCGGTTCGTCCTGGGTGCCGATGTGGTTCTTCCTGAACCTCTACCTGCAGCAGGTGCTCGGGGCCGGGGCGTTCGCCTCGGGCGCCGCGCTGCTGCCGATGACCGCGCTCATCGTCGTCGGCATGGTCGCCGTCGTCCCGCGCCTGCAGGCGAGGTTCGGGGCGAAGCCGCTCATCGTCGCCGGGTTCACCATGCTCGCGGTCGGGCTCGGCTGGCTCGCCCTCGCCCGCCCCGACGGCAGCTATGCGGTCGATGTGCTGCCCGCCTCGCTCGTCGCGGCGCTCGGCATGGCGCTCGCGTTCGTGCCCTCGCTCGGCACGGCGATCGGCGCCGCCCGGCCCGAAGAGACGGGCGTGGCCTCCGGCCTCGTCAACACGAGCTACCAGATCGGGTCGGCGGTCGGTCTCGCAGCGCTGACGGCCGTCGGCGCCGCATTCACCGCCCGCGGCACGGATGCCCCGGCGCTCACCTCGGGGTTCTCGGCGGCCTTCATCGGCGCCGCCGTGCTGGCGGTCGTCGGGCTCGCGGCATCCGCTCTGCTGCTGCGCACCGCGGCCGACCGCACGAGCGCGCGAACCGAGCAGACGGTCGACGCATGACGGGCCGCCGGGTGC
>NZ_JBSHJY010000085.1:0-3685 GCF_053619715.1 Agromyces sp. NPDC055520
GCCAAGTACGGGGTGCTGCCCGAGCAGTACGTCGACTTCGCCGTGATGCGCGGCGACAGCTCAGACGGGCTGCCGGGGGTGGCGGGCGTCGGCGAGAAGACGGCGGCATCGCTGTTGCAGGAATTCGTCGACCTCGACGGCATCGTCGAAGCGGCAGCGGATGCCTCGGCGCCGATGTCTGCGGGCGTGCGGGCCAAGCTCGCGGCCGCCGCCGACTATCTCGCCGTGGCGCCGACCGTCGTCGAGGTCGTGCGCGACCTCGATCTCGGCGAGTTCGACTCGCGTCTGCGGCCGGTCACCGGCGCCCACCGCGAGGCGTTCGAGGCGCTCGCGACGGAGTGGAACCTCGGCGGCTCGGTCGCGCGCGTGCTCAGTGCGCTCGACGGGCGAGCAGCGCCCGGCCGGTGAGCCCGATCGCGGCGACGACGACGGCCGCGATGATCGGCGGCACGACGAGATTCGAGTCCGACAGCGCCATGCGGAACACCCCGACGGCGTAGTCGACCATCTCGCCCGGGTACTTCGCGAGCACGCGCGTGCCCGTCGCGGCCGACACCGCGGTGATGAGCGTGGGCCCGACCCAGAGCATCGCGAGGCTCGCGATCGCGGCGACGATGCGGCCGATAGTGTTGACGCCCGCCCAGGCGATCGCCGCGCCCACGAGCACGGCGGGCACCCAGCGCACCGCGTCCCACAGCCACGTCGGCTCGCCCGCGAATGCGGGGCCGCGCGGGGCGAGGAGCAGGTGCAGCCAGCCGGGCGAGAGGATCGCCGCGATCGTGAAGCCGATGACGGCGCCGGCGCGCGGTGCCCGGGCGATGAGTGCGAGCACGCCGACGCCGACGGCGGTCGCGAGGATCGCGACGCCGGTGACGGCCGTGAGGTAGAGCGTCGACCAGTCGTCGTCGCGGAGGCCCCCGCCGGTGACGACCGAGGACTGCGCGATCGCAACGGCATCGACGAGCAGCACCCCGACGAGCAGCATCGTGAAGCCGCGGCGCGGCGCGCGAGTGCGGGTCGCACGCGCCACGAGCCCTGCGACCGCGGCGCCGATCACGATGAGCGAGGCGATGAGCGAGAGGAAGTACTGGCTGAACGGCAGCAGCACGAGCGGCATGTCGTCTGGCATCGTCTCGGTCGCCCAGAGGTTCTGCAGCGGCAGACGCATCCCCGTGATGAACCACGGCACGAGGCCGAGCGCGGCCGACGCCACGCCGATCAGCAGGAGCTGCCACGAGCGCATCGGCCGGGCCGGAGTACGATCGCCCGAGGTCGGATCGAGCCCGGACACGTCGGGGGAGTGCTGCACGTCGATGTTCGCTTGACTCATCGCCACCTCGCTCGTCGGCCGACCGGGTCGGACACGACCGGGCGGGTGCGACCACACTACGCCGTGCCCACGACACGCCTGTGTGCCGGTGCTGGCGGGAATCTTTCGCTTCATGGCATTCTGGCCGCATGACTCGCGCGACCCGCCGCAATCACCGCGTCGCCGTGCTCGTGCTGCCGGGGGCGAAGCCGCTCGACGTCGGCATCCCGGCCCAGGTGTTCACGACCCGCGAGAGCATGCCCTACGAGGTGCGCGTGTGCGGGGCCGCGCCCGGCCTCGTCACGGGCGGCGACGGTCTCTCGTATCACGTCGCCGACGGGCTCGACGCGCTCGAGTGGGCCGAGACCGTGTTCATCCCGGGGTACCGGCACCCCGATCGCGACGAGCCGCCGGCCGCGGTCGTCGATGCGCTGCTCGCGGCGCACGGACGCGGAGTGCGCCTCGCGGCGATCTCGACCGGGGCGTTCGCGCTCGCCGCGACCGGGCTGCTCGACGGTCGCCGGGCCACGACGCACTGGCACTACACGCAGGCGCTCGCCACGCGGCATCCACTCATCAGTGTCGACACGAACGTGCTGTTCGTCGACGAGGGCGCCGTGCTCACGAGCGCCGGGGCGGCATCGGGCATCGACCTCTGCCTGCACCTCGTGCGTCGCGACCACGGCGTCGCCGTCGCCAACCACGCCGCGCGGCGACTCGTGGCCGCACCGTACCGCAGCGGCGGGCAGGCGCAATACGTTCCGCGCAGCCTGCCGCCCGAGCTCGGGCCGGTGTTCGCGGCGACGCGCGAGTGGGCGTTGCGCCGGCTTCACGAACCCCTCACCCTCGAGGCGCTCGCCCGCAACGCCAACGTCTCGCCGCGCACCTTCTCGCGCCGCTTCGTGGAGGACACCGGGTACACGCCGATGCAGTGGGTGCTGCGGGCGCGCGTCGACCTGGCGCGCGAACTGCTCGAGCGCAGCGACCTCGGGGTCGAGCAGATCGCCGCGCGCGCGGGTCTCGGCACGGGGGCCAATCTGCGGCTGCACTTCCAGCGCATCCTCGGGGTCTCGCCGAGCGAGTACCGGCACACCTTCGCGGCGGGGGAGTGAGGGCGAGGCGAGGAGCACGGGCCCAGACGCTGGTGTGGGCGGGACGCGGGCTCAGGCGCGGGCTCAGGCGCGGGCTCAGGCGCGGGCTCAGGTTCGGGCGCGACGATTGGCGCGATCCTTGCGAACACTGGCGTGCCAGCCACTGCCGCACGGTCGTCGTCGCCGCAAAGGTGGAGGTAACCGGATTGAAGGGAACCCCTCCGCCATGACCACCCGCATCGCCATCAACGGATTCGGCCGCATCGGCCGCAACGTGCTGCGCGCCCTCGTCGAACGCGACGCCGACGTCGAGGTCGTCGCGGTCAACGACCTCACCGCCCCCGACGTGCTCGCCCACCTGCTGCGCTACGACAGCACTCTCGGCCGCTTCGGCCGCCCGGTGTCGGTCGACGGCGACGTGCTCGTGGTCGACGGTCGTCGCATCCGCGTGCTCGCCGAGCGCGAGCCCGCCAAGCTGCCGTGGGGCGAGCTCGGCGTCGAGATCGTGCTCGAGTCGACCGGTCGCTTCACCTCGGCCGGCGCCGCGCGGGGCCACCTCGAGGCCGGCGCCCGCCGCGTGCTCGTCTCCGCGCCGTCCGACGGCGCCGATCTCACGATCGCCTACGGCGTGAACCACGCCGAGTACGACCCGGCGAAACACGTCATCGTCTCGAACGCCTCGTGCACGACGAACGCGCTCGCGCCGCTCGCAAAGGTGCTCGACGACCTCGCGGGCATCGAGCACGGCTTCATGACCACGGTGCACGCTTACACGCAGGAGCAGAACCTGCAGGACGGCCCGCACCGCGACCTGCGCCGCGCTCGCGCCGCCGGCGTGAACATCGTGCCGACCTCGACCGGCGCCGCGAAGGCCATCGGCCTCGTGCTGCCGGGTCTCGAGGGCAAGCTGCAGGGCGACTCGATTCGCGTGCCCGTGCCGGTGGGCTCGATCGTCGAGCTCAACACCACGGTCTCGAACGAGGTCTCGCTCGACGAGGTGCTCGCTGCCTATCGCGCCGCCGCCGAGGGGCCGCTCGCGGGCGTGCTCTCGTACGTCGAGGATCCGATCGTCTCGAGCGACATCGAGGGCGACCCGCACTCGTCGATCTTCGACGCCGCACTCACCCGCGTGCACGGCCGGCACGTGAAGGTCGTCGCCTGGTACGACAACGAGTGGGGCTTCTCGAACCGCGTGGTCGACTCGTTGGGCCTGCTCGCGGGCTGAGATTCGAGCGCTCGTTCCGTCCGGCCGGGTCGACCGGGCAATGAGAACGGGGGCGGATGC
>NZ_JBSHJY010000086.1:0-3126 GCF_053619715.1 Agromyces sp. NPDC055520
CGAGCACCGAGGGCGAGCTCGACCTGAACCAGTTCCAGCACATCGTCTACCTCGCCGACTACAACGTGTCGGCCGGCGAAGACCTCACGCCGATCGGCTCGACCGCGATCTACCCGCTCGGGCTCTACTCGGTCAAGTACGACTCGGTGAAGGACATCCCGAAGGGCGAGACCGTCGCCGTGCCGAACGACGCCTCGAACCAGGCTCGGGCGCTGCTCGTGCTGCAGTCGGCCGGCCTCATCGAGCTCAAGAGCGGCGGCACGATCTTCTCCGACCTCGCCGACGTCGACGAGTCGGCGTCGAAGGTCAAGGTGACCGCCCTCGAGGCCTCGCTCACGCCGACCTCGTTGCCCGACGTCGCCGCGGCCGTCATCAACAACGACTTCGTCGCCGACGCCGGTCTCACCTTCGAAGACGCGATCGCGCAAGACGACCCGAGCGACCCCAACGCACTGCCCTACGTCAACATCTTCGCGACGCGCGCCGAAGACAAGGACAACGAGACCTTCAAGAAGCTCGTCGAGATCTTCCAGACCGACCCCGAGGTGCAGGCCGGTCTGCTCGAGGCGTCGGGCGGCACCGGCGTCGCCCTGAAGACCCCGGTCGCCGATCTCGAGAAGTCGCTCACCAAGGTCGAAGCCGACACCGAGGCCGCCCAGGGCTAGGGAGTCACCATGGCGCTCGTCGCCCTGCGCAACGTCACCAAGACGTACCCCGCGGCCGAGAAAGGGGGCTCGCCCGTCGTCGCGATCGACGACGTGAGCCTCGAGATCGAACCCGGTGACGTGTACGGAATCATCGGCTACTCGGGCGCCGGAAAGTCGACGCTCGTGCGGCTCGTGAACGCGCTCGAGCCCGCGACCTCGGGGTCGATCGAGCTCGACGGCCGTGAGATCACGACGATGCCCGAGCGCGAGCTCCGCGGCATCCGGCTCGGCATCGGCATGATCTTCCAGCAGTTCAACCTCTTCAACTCGAAGACGGTGTGGGCGAACGTGGCCTACCCGCTGACGGTCGCGGGCGCCTCGAAGGCCGAGATCGCGGCGCGCGTGGCCGAACTGCTCGAGTTCGTGGGACTCGCCGACAAGGCGAAGAACTACCCCGACCAGCTCTCGGGCGGGCAGAAGCAGCGCGTCGGCATCGCCCGAGCGCTCGCGACCTCGCCGCGGCTGCTGCTCGCCGACGAGGCGACGAGTGCGCTCGACCCCGAGACGACCGGGGAGGTGCTCGAGCTGCTGAAGCGGGTCAACCGCGAGTTCGGGGTGACCATCATCGTCATCACGCACGAGATGGACGTCATCCAGTCGATCGCGACGAAGGTCGCGGTCATGGACGGCGGGCGGGTCATCGAGCACGGCCCGGTCTTCGACGTGTTCTCGAACCCGCAGAACCCGTCGTCGCAGCGCTTCGTCGGCACGGTCGTGAAGGGCATCCCCTCGCCCGCAGAGCTCGCCGTGCTGCAGGAGCGCCACGAGGGTCGCATCGTCACGATCTCGTTCCGCGACGGCGACGCGTCGCAGGCCGCGGTGTTCGTCGCGCTCGCGAGCGCCGGCGTCGAATTCGAACTCGTCTACGGCGGCATCAACGACATCCAGGGGCGCGCATTCGGTCACCTGACGCTCGCGATCAGGGGTCTGGATGCCGCGGTGGATTCGGTGCTCGCCGAGATCGCCTCCCGGGTCGACGTGACGGAGGTGCCGTGATGGACCGCCTGTTCGAGCTCGGCTCCGAGTTCTGGGTGGCGTCGGCCGAGACGCTCTACATGGTGGCGCTCACGCTGCTCATCGGCGGCTTCGCCGGTCTGCTGCTCGGCATCGTGCTGTACGCGACGAGACCGGGCAGCCTGCTCTCGAACCGAGCGGTGTTCACCGTCGTGAACGTCGTGATCAACTTCTTCCGGCCGATTCCGTTCATCATCTTTATCGCCGCCGTGCAACCCTTCGCCCGATACGTGATCGGCACCGGCATCGGCAACGACGCGCTCATCTTCTCGCTCTCGATCGCATCGTCGTTCGCGATCTCGCGCATCGTCGAACAGAACCTCGTCACGGTCTCGCCGGGCGTCGTCGAGGCGGCGAAGGCGATGGGTGCCGGGCCGATTCGGATCCTCCGCACGGTCGTGATCCCCGAGGCGCTCGGTCCGCTGATCCTCGGGTACACCTTCATCCTCGTCGCGATCGTCGACATGACGGCGATGGCGGGCTTCATCGGCGGCGGCGGCCTCGGCAACTTCGCCCTCGTCTACGGGTATCGGCAGTTCGAGCCGGCCATCACGTGGGCGGCGCTGCTGATCATCGTCGTGCTCGTGCAGAGCCTGCAGTTCTTCGGCAACTGGCTCGCACGCAAGGTCATGCGGCGGTAGTCGGGGCGTGCCGCCGCGGGTGCGGCGTAGGCGCGGCGCCTCGGTTGCTTCAGGTTGCCTCGGTTGCTTCAGGTTGCCTCGGTCGCTTCAGGTCGCTTCGGTCGCTTCAGGTCGCTTCGGGATGCCGACTCCTCCTCAACAGGCGACGTGACCGGTCGGGAGTGCACAGATTCGCATGGCCCGCGGTGTCGGTCCGCCGATCCGGGCCATGATCGCCGCATGAACCGACCCGACGCCGACGAGGCCACCCGACTTCCCGTTCCCTCCGACAACGACCTCCAGGCGCGAGTGGCCGACCTGCTCGACTGCGCGATCCGCCGCCAGTGGTGGACCCTCTTCCTCGATGAACGTGACGTGCAGTTCCCGCTCGTCATGCCGATGGCCGACTACCCGGATGCGCCGGACGACCCCGCGCCGGAGTGCGGAACGGCGGCCGAGCTCCTCGCGAACCGTCTCGCGATGATCACCCGAGAGATCGATGCGGCGAAACTCGTGTTCGTGTGGGAGCGACCCGGCACCGCCGAATCGACCCCGGCCGACCGTGCCTGGGCGCGTGCACTCGGCGAGGCCTGCCGGGCCGAAGGCATCGCGGTGCGGGCGCAGCTCATCCTCCATGACGACGGCGTTCGGTGGTTCGCCCCCGACGACTACGTGTGACCGCGTGATCGTATGGGTCTGCTGCACGAGTAGGTGACATCTGAGTTGGCTTGCTCTTCGGGGCGGGCTGGAAGGATGTTGCTGTGCCTAAGCCTTACCCGAGCGAG
>NZ_JBSHJY010000087.1:0-3109 GCF_053619715.1 Agromyces sp. NPDC055520
GGCCCGGGCCACGAGGCATCCACTCGTTTCAGATCGCGTCGGTCAGCGGAGGGCCCCGACGCGCTCGCGCAGGGGGAGGACGAACCCCTCGCGCCAGCGGAAGCGGATGACGACCTCTTTCGCATGCGCGTCTTCGATCATCGCCTCGACGGTGGCCTCGCTCAGCACGCGCACCGGTGCGTCGCTCGGGGGCGGCGTCTCGCGGATCTCGAGCCACAGGCTCTCGGGGTGGGGTACGACGCCCGGGTTCGCGGCGACGAGTTGCAGGGTCCATCCGGGGCTCGCGCAGAGCCCGTAGCCGGAGACGTGGATGAGGCGAGTGTCGACGGTCTCGATGACGGTCGCCCGGAAGTCGTCGGCGGAGTATTCGCAGTGCAGCTGTCCGTTCATCTGCCTGAACCTAACGGGTTGGAACTGAGTCGTCCTCAGTGCTGGCGCTGAGATTGGGCCGGCATCCGGCGGCGGCGGAATTCGGTGCCCCCGCTCGCCCATAGTGTTGAGCCCATGCGATTCGGAATGTTCGTTCCCCAGGGCTGGCGTCACGATCTCGTCGGCATCGATCCGGCCGAGCACTGGCACACGATGCGCTCGCTCGCCGAGTACGCCGATGCGGCCGACTCGGTGTGGGAGTCGATCTGGGTCTACGACCACTTCCACACCGTGCCGCACCACTCCGAGACCGAGGTGACGCACGAGGCGTGGAGCCTCATGGCCGCATACGCCGCGTCGACCTCGCGCGTGCGGCTCGGGCAGATGTGCACGTGCATGGGCTACCGCAACCCCGCCTACCTCGCGAAGGTCGCGTCCACGGTCGACCACGTCTCGGGCGGGCGGCTCGAGATGGGCATCGGCGGCGGCTGGTACGAGCACGAGTGGCGCGCCTACGGCTACGGGTTCCCGCCGATCCCCGAGCGACTCGGGCGGCTCCGCGAGGGCGTCGAGATCATGCACCAGGCGTGGACCACGGGCAGCGCCACACTCGACGGCACCTACTACCAGGTCGACGGCGCCATCGTGCAGCCGAAGCCGGTGCAGCCGGGCGGCATCCCGTTCTGGATCGCGGGCGGCGGCGAGCAGGTGACCCTGCGCATCGCGGCGAAGTACGCGTCATACACGAACTTCACCGGCACGCCCGAGCAGTTCGCGCACAAGAGCGAAGTGCTGCGCGCGCACTGCGAGCGCCTCGGCACCGACTTCGGTGCGATCACCCGGTCGTCGAACTTCAACACGGTCGTCGGCGTCGACGAAGCGGATGTCGCGCGTCGACTCGCCGTGATCGAGGCGCGGGTCGCGCCGTACCTCGGACCCGCGAAGACGGCGGAGTACATCGCCGACTATCACTCGCCGAACGCCGCGGTCGGCACGCCCGCCCAGGTGGCGGCGAAGCTCGCCGCGCGGCGCGAACTCGGGCTCGGCTACTCGATCCACTACTTCCCCGAGGCGGCCTACGACCGTTCGGGGCTCGAGCTCTTCGCTGCGGAGGTCGTGCCGGCGCTGCGATAGTCCGCGGTCCATCCGCTGGCGGGGCTGGCGATGGTGGGCCATCCGCTCGTGGGGCGGGCGATGCCGGCATCGTCGGTGACGGCCGAGTAGGGCACGGCCAGCAGGTCGCCGGCGGCGAGGTCGCCCGGCAGAACGATCGGCGGGGGCGCGAAGCATCCGGTCGTCGATGTCGGGTGGTACGGTGCCGGGCGCTGCGTCGCCGCTGGGATCTGTGTCTCTGCTCGGCGCTGCGTCGCCGCCGTGAGCCGTGTCGGCACGGCCCGCGCCGCCGATGCGCGGCCGATGAGCCGCGTCTCGGCCCAGATCGGTGCGAGCTCGGCGAGGTCGGCGTCGATCAAGAGGGCGCGGCCGTGCCGCTCGAGATGAGTGGATGCCTCGATCACTCGCACCACCACGACGCCGGTGTGCATCGTGGCCGAGGGAAGCCGGCCCCCGGTGCCGGGCTCGGCCGCAGGGCCGAGGTGCACGGCGGGGGTTCCGCAGAGTTCGACGAGGCGCAGCAGCGAGACGCCGTCGACCGTGACGTCGGTGGTCGACGCGACGGTCGCCGCGGGCCAGCGATCGGCCGCGAGCGGGTCGGGGATCGACCGCCGGAGCGTCGGCAGAATTCGCGTGAGCGTCATCGAGCCGCGTCGCCGGCCGTGGACGGCTTGCTGGTCTGAGGCATGTCTCAGTTCTACGCCCGGCCGCGGGCGGTCGCTCGTTTGTTACGGGATCCGAACGGGCCGGGCCCGTTTGCTCACGTGATGCTGATGCTGATGCATCAGTCTGCGTCGGCGTCGCTACGCGGCGAGTTCCTCGTCGAGCTTCGCCGAGAGCTCGGCGTCGGTCGGCTCGGTGAAGTGCGTGCCGTCGGGGAAGACGACGACGGGGATCTGCGTGCGGCCGCTGATCGCCTTGGCCCGATCGGCGCCGTCGGCGACGGTCTCGAGGTCGACATAGTCGTAGGCGACGCCGCGTGCATCGAGCAGTCGCTTCGAGCGGCGGCAGTCGCTGCACCACTCGGCGCCGTACATGGTCACGCGGGCAGGGTTCAGGTCAGTGGCAGGGGAAGTCATACCAATAACCTACGTGGGTACCCTGTCGAATATTCCCGGGGCTGGTGTTGCGCGCCCGGATCGCGTGCGGCGCACGCGCCGCTGAGCTTGTGGAGGTGCCTGCGCTCGCCCTGCCCGCCGGGCGTCGGGCAACCCCGGTGTGCACGGTGGCCCGCGGGTCAGGCGAGACGGCTCGACCGGGCGTCGGGCAGCCCCTGTGTGCACGGTGGCCCGCGGGTCAGGCGAGACGGCTCGACCGGGCGGGTGTTCGCGTCGCTTGTCATGCGGTCTTGCGTTCTGGTGGCGGGTGGTGTTGGTCGTGTTGGTCGGTGAGTCGGGTGGGTGAGGTGGTCGATGGTCGCCAGTGGCCGCCTGGGTCGAGCCAGGCGGGCGGGCGGACGTGGGGGACGCCGTGGGTCATGCGGATGCCCCACCCGGAGGTGTCGATGGTGCGGTGATGGAACCAGCACAGGAGAGGCTGTCGCGTGAATGTGTCGGGGGGGCGACGGGTTGCAGCGTTCCGGGGCGTGCTGGGGTCGCGGGCCGCGAGTGCTTAGGCGAGGCTGGCG
>NZ_JBSHJY010000088.1:0-2454 GCF_053619715.1 Agromyces sp. NPDC055520
CGCCCGACGAATGTCGGGCGGGCCTGTCGCGTGTACCCAGCAACTACCATTGAAACCCTGAACAGAACGGAACGAGCGCAGTGGCATCTGACGGCGTCCCCCAGCGGACCGGCAACAATCTCGACCCTTGGTACGCGAATTACGCCGAGCGAGCCGCCGGGCTCGCCGCCTCCGAAGTCCGAGCCCTGTTCGCCGTCGCCTCGCGACCCGAGGTGGTCTCGCTCGCCGGCGGCATGCCGTTCGTGTCGGCCCTGCCGCACGATCTCATCACCTCTTCGATGGAGAAGGTCATGCGCGAGCATGGCGCCACCGCTCTGCAATACGGATCTGGTCAGGGGATTCCGCGGCTCCGTGAGCAGATCCTCGAGGTCATGGCGATCGAGGGCATCCGCGCGAGCGCCGATGACGTCGTGACCGCGACCGGGTCGCAGCAGGCGCTCGACCTCGTCGCGAAGCTCTTCATCGATCCCGGCGACGTCATCCTCGCCGAGTCGCCGAGCTACGTCGGCGCCCTCGGCATCTTCCGTTCGTACCAGGCGAACGTCGCGCACGTCGCGACCGATGAGCACGGGCTGATCCCCGAGGCGCTGCGGCAGACGATTGCTGCGCTGCGCGGTCAGGGCCGCCGCATCAAGTTCCTCTACACGATCCCGAACTTCCACAACCCAGCCGGCGTCACGCTCTCGGCGTCGCGGCGGCCCGAGACCCTCGAGATCTGCCGCTCCAACGAGATCCTCGTGCTCGAAGACAACCCCTACGGTCTGCTGCATTTCGACGAGCCCGCTCCCAACGCCCTCCGCTCACTCGATCCCGACGGCGTCATCTACCTCGGGTCGTTCTCGAAGACCCTCGCGCCCGGGTTCCGGGTCGGCTGGGCGGTCGCACCGCACGCGATCCGCGAGAAGCTCATCCTCGCCGCCGAGTCGGCGATCCTCTCGCCGAGCTCGTTCAGCCAGATGGTGGTGTCGGAGTATCTGGCGACGGCCGACTGGCGCGCACAGATCGACACCTTCCGCGGTGTGTACCGCGAGCGCAAAGACGCGATGATCGACGCGCTGGGGGAGTACCTTCCGCAACTCTCGTGGACCAACCCCAACGGCGGCTTCTACGTCTGGGTCACGATGCCCGATGTGCTCGATTCGAAGCAGATGCTGCCGCGAGCGGTGAAGGAGCTCGTGGCGTATACGCCCGGAACGGCATTCTTCGCCGACGGTCGAGGTCGGCACGCGATGCGGCTCTCGTTCTGCTACCCGACGCCCGAGGCGATCAAGATCGGCATCCGCCGACTCGCGACCGTCGTCAACGGCGAACTCGACCTGCTCGACACCTTCGCCGGCACCGGCACACTGCAGCTGCCACCAGGTGACGGCTACGATTCCGCACCGCCCTCCGACCTGAAGTAGTTGTGGAGAAACCCCTGATCATGAATGATTCTCCTGGTCTGTACGTCGTGGTTCTCGCCGGCGGCATCTCGCACGAGCGAGACGTCTCATTGCGATCGGGCCGCCGGGTCGCCGCTGCGCTGACCGCCGCCGGGCATCGCGTGGTGGTGCGTGATCCCGACGCCGGTCTGCTCCCGTTCCTCGCGACCGAGCGGCCCGACGTCGTATTCCCTGCGCTGCATGGGTCGAGTGGTGAAGACGGCTCGTTGCTCGATCTGCTCGCCGCCATCTCAGTGCCGACGGTCGGTTCCTCCGGGCCGGCGGCACGCCGGGCCTGGTCGAAACCGGTGGCGAGTTCGCTGCTGCACGAAGCCGGTGTCGCGGTGCCAGATTCGATCGTGCTCTCCCACGAGTCGTTCCGTGAGCTCGGCGCGTCGAGCGTGCTGCACGTCGTGCGTTCGGCGCTCGAAGGCGACCTCGTTGTGAAGCCCGCCTCGGGCGGATCGGCCCAGGGCGTCTCCATCGTCGAGAACACCGACGACTTGCCGCGCGCGATGGTCGAGGCGTTCACCTATGCCGATGTCGCCGTCGTCGAACGCCGCGTCTTCGGCACCGAGGTCGCGGTCACGGTGGTCGACACCGGTGACGGGCCAAGGGCGCTGACGGCCGTCGAGATCGAGCCGACCGCCGGGGTCTACAGTTTTCAAGCGCGGTACAACGCCGGCGAGACCACGTTCTACGCACCGTCGCGCCTCGATGAGGCGGTCGCTGCAGCAGTGTCGGATGCCGCGACGCTCGCTCACCGCACCCTCGGGCTCCGCGACCTCTCGCGCGTCGACTTCATCGTCGACGAGTCAGGTACTCCATGGTTCCTCGAAGCGAACGTGATCCCCGGCCTCACCGAGACGTCTCTCGTGCCGCTCGCGATCGAGGCGTCGGGAACCACCGCCGCCGAGCTGTACGGATCGCTGGTCGTCGCAGCGCGAGCTCGCTCGAACTGAATCGCTCGCGACAGAAGAGGGTCGGCCCGATCGGGCCGACCCTCTTGTGCTGGTCTGTACAGAGCGTTTCG
>NZ_JBSHJY010000089.1:0-2127 GCF_053619715.1 Agromyces sp. NPDC055520
GTTCTCAGGTTCTCGAGCGCGCGACAGGGTACGCTGGATGGGCGCACGCCGTCATCGCGGCATCCTGCGCTCCCCACAGACCTTCATCTCAGCGCCTCCACGCTGTCTCCGTGCGCTGATCGCGTGTTCGGGGGCGGCGGGGGGCCGGCACCCTCGAGGACGAACAATGGCCAACGCCACCCGGAACGATCTGCGAAACGTCGCGATCGTCGCACACGTCGACCACGGCAAGACCACGCTCGTCGACGCGATGCTCAACCAGACGAACTCCTTCGAGGCGCACGCGCACGTCGAAGAGCGCGCCATGGACTCGAACGAGCTCGAGCGCGAGAAGGGCATCACGATCCTCGCCAAGAACACGGCGATCTCGTACAAGGGCAAGCACGCGATCGACGGCCCCATCACGATCAACGTGATCGACACCCCTGGGCACGCCGACTTCGGCGGCGAGGTCGAGCGCGGCCTGTCGATGGTCGACGGCGTCGTGCTGCTCGTCGACTCGAGCGAGGGCCCGCTGCCGCAGACCCGCTTCGTGCTGCGCAAGGCGCTCGAGGCCCGCATGCCGGTGATCCTGCTCGTCAACAAGACCGACCGCCCCGACGCCCGCATCGACGAGGTCGTCGTCGAGAGCCAGGATCTGCTGCTCGGCCTCGCCTCCGACCTCGCCGACGACGTGCCCGACCTCGACCTCGACGCGATCCTCGACGTGCCGGTCGTCTACGCCTCGGGCCGCAACGGCGCCGCGAGCCACAACAAGCCGGGCAACGGCGAACTGCCCGACAACGACGACCTCGAGCCGCTGTTCGAGGCGATCCTCAAGCACATCCCCGCGCCCACCTACGACGACGAGCACCCGATGCAGGCGCACGTCACGAACCTCGACGCATCGCCCTTCCTCGGGCGACTCGCGCTGCTGCGCGTGCACCAGGGCACCATCAAGAAGGGCCAGACGGTCGCCTGGGTCAGGCACGACGGCACGGTGCAGAACGTGCGCGTGACCGAGCTCTTCCTCACGAAGGCGCTCGACCGCTACCCCGCAGAGAGTGCCGGCCCCGGCGACATCGCCGTGGTCGCGGGCTTCGAGGACATCATGATCGGCGACACGCTCGCCGACCCCGAAGACGTGCGTCCGCTGCCGTTCATCGCGGTCGACGAGCCCGCGATCTCGATGACGATCGGCACGAACACCTCGCCGCTCGTCGGCAAGGTCAAGGGCCACAAGCTCACCGCTCGCATGGTGAAAGACCGTCTCGACCGGGAACTCGTCGGCAACGTGTCGCTCAAGATCGTCGACATCGGCCGCCCCGACTCGTGGGAGGTGCAGGGGCGAGGCGAGCTCGCGCTCGCGATCCTCGTCGAGCAGATGCGTCGTGAGGGCTACGAACTCACGGTCGGCAAGCCGCAGGTGGTTACGAAGCAGGTCGACGGCAAGGTGCACGAGCCCTACGAGCACCTCACGATCGATGCGCCCGAAGAGTACCTCGGGGCGATCACGCAGCTGCTCGCCGCCCGCAAGGGCCGCATGGACAACATGTCGAACCACGGCACCGGCTGGGTGCGCATGGAGTTCATCGTGCCGAGCCGCGGGCTCATCGGGTTCCGTACCGAGTTCATGACGACGACGCGCGGCACCGGCATCGCGAACGCAATCTCGCACGGCTACGACGCATGGGCGGGCCAGATCGTGACGCGCAACAACGGCTCGATCGTCGCCGACCGCTCGGGCGTCGTGACGCCGTTCGCGATCATCGCGCTGCAAGAGCGCATGACGTTCTTCGTGAACCCGACCGAAGAGGTCTACGAGGGCATGGTCATCGGCGAGAACTCGCGCAACGACGACATGGACGTCAACATCACGAAAGAGAAGAAGCTGACGAACATGCGTCAGTCGACCTCCGACACGTTCGAGTCGATGACGCCGTCGCGCCAGCTCTCACTCGAAGAGTGCCTCGAGTTCGCCCGCGAAGACGAGTGCGTCGAGGTTACCCCGACCGCCGTTCGCATCCGCAAGGTCGAGCTCGACGCGACGGCTCGCGCCCGCGCGACGTCGCGCCTGAAGAAGCAGAACTAGCGGCGGCAGCACTCGAAGCCACTGCAGACGAGCGGATGCCTCGGGGTCGATCGACC
>NZ_JBSHJY010000090.1:0-1938 GCF_053619715.1 Agromyces sp. NPDC055520
TTTTGTGTGTGGGTTTTTTTTTTTTTTTTTTTTGTGGGGGGGGGGCTGGTTTTCTGGGGGTCACCCGGGGGGGGGGGGGGGGGGGGCGCGCCCCGGCCCACCACTCGACCTCGCTCCCCTGAAAGGACACGCCATGACCACCACAGCTCCGACCGGGGCGTCCCACGGCACGCGCCCCGCCGTGCCGGCCCCGAAGGCGACCGCTGCACGCCGCGGCTCGGTACTGCTCAGCACCCACCCCCGACTCCGGCTCATGCTGCTGCTGGCGGCCCCACTGTTCTGGCTCGGCGTGGTCTACATCGTCGCCCTCGTGCTGCTGCTCGTCACGGCGTTCTGGTCGGTCGACAGCTTCACCGGCGAGATCACCCAGTCGTGGACCCTCGACAACATCGTCGAGGTCGTGACCGGGTCGCTCTACCAGACGGTGACGCTGCGCACGGTCGGCGTCGCGCTGCTCGTCACCCTCATCGACGTGGCGCTCGCGCTGCCGATCGCCTTCTTCATGGCCAAGGTCGCGAGCCCGCGCATGCGCCGGATCCTCGTGATCGCCGTGCTCACCCCACTGTGGGCGTCGTACCTCGTCAAGGCATACGCCTGGCGATCGGTGCTCTCGCAAGACGGCATCCTCGAGTGGCTCGTCTCGCCGTTCGGCGGGCACACGCCCGGCTACGGCCTGCCGGCCACGGTGATCACGCTGTCGTACCTGTGGCTGCCGTACGTGATCCTGCCCATCTACGCAGGACTCGAGCGCGTGCCCGACTCGTTGCTCGAGGCATCCGGAGACCTCGGCGGCAAGGCCTGGCCGACGCTGCGCCTCATCGTCTTCCCGCTCGTGCTGCCGGCCATCATCGCGGGCACGATCTTCAGCTTCTCGCTGTCGCTCGGCGACTACATCACGGTCAACATCGTCGGCGGCGCGAACCAGATGCTCGGCAACCTCGTCTATACGAACGTCGGAGCGGCGAACAACCTGCCGCTCGCCTCAGCGATCGCGCTCATCCCGATCGTGATCATCTTCGGCTACCTCTTCCTCGTGCGTCGCACCGGCGCGCTCAACAGTCTCTAAGGAGCATCCGATGCGCATGTCAAGCCTGTCCCGCACGGTGCTCGCCGTCATCACGGGACTCATCCTGCTCGTCGTCTACGTGCCGCTGTTCGTCGTTCTCGTCAACTCGTTCTCGACCTCGACGTCGCTGAGCTGGCCGCCGCCCGGGTTCACGCTCGAGTGGTGGGGGCGCGCCTTCCAGAGCGCCGGTGCGCTCGAAGCGGTGGCGACGAGCGTTCAGGTCGCGATCGTCTCGACGATCATCTCGCTCGTGCTCGGCACCCTCATCTCGATCGCGTTGCAGCGCTTCGACTTCTTCGGACGCGAGGCGATCAGCCTGCTCGTCATCCTGCCGATCGCGCTGCCCGGCATCATCACCGGTATCGCGCTCAACAACTTCTTCCGCACGATCATGGGCGTGCCGCTCTCGATCTGGACCGTCGTCATCGCGCACGCGACCTTCTGCATCGTGACCGTGTTCAACAACGTGATCGCGAGGCTGCGCCGTCAGGGCACGAACCTCGAGGAGGCCTCCGCCGACCTCGGGGCGGGAGTCTGGACGACCTTCCGGCTCGTGACGTTCCCACAACTGCGGTCGGCGCTCCTTGCCGGCGGGCTGCTCGCGTTCGCGCTCAGTTTCGACGAGATCATCGTGACGACGTTCACCGCGGGTTCCGGGGTGACGACGCTGCCGATCTTCATCCTCAACAACATGTTCCGGCCGAGTCAGGCGCCGATCGTCTCGGTGATCGCGGTCGTGCTCGTGCTCGTGTCGATCATCCCGATCTACATCGCGCAGCGGCTCTCGGGCACGGAGGAGCGGCGGAGCTGAGCCCCGCCGCACCCGCCCCGCACCCGCCGAACGGGCACTCGATGCCGCCTCAGCTGAGGCG
>NZ_JBSHJY010000091.1:0-1756 GCF_053619715.1 Agromyces sp. NPDC055520
GAGGCTGTCGCGTGAATGTGTCGGGGGGGCGACGGGTTGCAGCGTTCCGGGGCGTGCTGGGGTCGCGGGCCGCGAGTGCTTAGGCGAGGCTGGCGGTGCGGAGTTTGAGGAGGTTGTGGGCTGCGCAGATGAGGCGCCATTCGCTGTTCACGGCGTCGATGCCTCGGCGGGTGAATCTTCGGTAGCCGAGGTTGTTCTTGATGTTCCCGAAGACGGGTTCGATGGTGTGTTGCCGTTTCGCGTAGAGCTTCGCGCCGATCGGGTGGCCGAGTTTGTGGTCCATCTGTTGTCGGGCGATGACGGGGTCGGTGTGTTCGCCTCGGACGTGGGCGAGCATCACGTTGACCCGGGCGGGCGAGACCATCAGTTGGTCTGCTGCGGCGCGTTTGGAGATCTCTGCCCGGTCGACTTGTTCGATCACGGGGATCCATTCCGCGGGCTCGGGCTCGCTGGTGCGGGTGGTGATCTGTTCGCCCTCGGTCCCGAAGTACCGTTTCGTCATGTCCCGCACCCAGGTGTAGGAGACGCCAAGGATCTCGCCTGCTTTCCGCTGCGAGAGCTCGCCCCGGTTGACCCTTGCGAGCACGGCGAGTTTGTCGTCATCGGGTTTCGGGGCTTTGCGCCATGCGGTCTTCCGGGTCGCGATCAAGACGTCCGTGCCGACGTCGGTGGTGCCGTTCGTGGCGGTCCAGTACCCGGCATCGGCGAGGAACACGCCCACCATGCCGGAGTGGCCGGCATCGGTCAGGTTCTCCGTGACCGCGGTGACCATTGGGACGAAGTGGGGCTGGTCGTTCGTGGTGACGGTGACCTCCGCGGCAACCACGATCTGCTTCTCGGTCGCAGCGGTCTGCGCGTTGTATCCCTGCAACGCTCCGCGCGCGCCGGTCGCGATCACTCTTGAGTGCGGGTCGGTCGTGTTCGCCCGTCGCGGCTTGGCCCGCCGCGCCGTGTCGGGCTTCGGTTTGGGACCGGTCAGCTTCTTCCCGGACGCCTGCTCCTTCCGGTCCCGCTCGGCCATCCGGGACTCGTAATCGTGGGACTTCTCCCGTTCGAGTTCGTCCAGTGCTGCCCGGATCCGGTCCCGCCGGCCGCGACCCCCGGACCACTGTGCGGGCAGTTCGTCGCCGCGCTTGTCACCGAGCAACTCGTCCTCGACGGCATCGGTCTCCTCGGCCTCGCGGAGGATCTCGGCCGCGAGGTCTTCCCGGGTCCGGTTCGCGAAGAACGACGCGTCCGCGGCGATCTTCGTGCCATCGATCGCGACCACGCCGGCATCGACGAGACCCGCTTTCACGCAGAGCCCGAGGACCTGCCCGAACAGTCCAGCGATCGCGTCCTGGTGGCGGCGCCGGAACCGTGCCAGCGTCGCGTGATCCGGGGTCTGATTGGCTGCCAGAACCCGATAAGCGACATCCTCGACCAGGCGTCGTTCGATACGGCGGGAGGAACGTTCCCCGGTGCAGTACGCGTAGAGCAGCACCGCAAGCATCGCTGCGGGATCGTAAACCGCACCACCACGACCGTCCGCGCGATACGACCCGTAGAACATGGTCAGATCCAGCTCATCGACCATATCCACCATGAACCACGCGAGGTGACCTTCCGGCAGCCAGTCCCGCACCGACGGCGGCAGCAGGAACACCTGATCACGATCCCCAGAACGCACATTCACAACCATAGTTAATTATGGTCTGATCAGGCATTCATTGCACATTCGGCACGCCGAGTCGCCCAGGATTCACGCGACAGCCTC
>NZ_JBSHJY010000092.1:0-1295 GCF_053619715.1 Agromyces sp. NPDC055520
GGGTCTGCTGCACGAGTAGGTGACATCTGAGTTGGCTTGCTCTTCGGGGCGGGCTGGAAGGATGTTGCTGTGCCTAAGCCTTACCCGAGCGAGTTCCGTGACGATGTCGTGCATGTCGCGAGGAATCGCGAGTCCGGTGTGACGATCGAGCAGATCGCGAACGACTTCGGCGTTCACCCGATGACGTTGCAGAAGTGGTTGCAGCGTGCTGCGGTCGATGACGGAACCAAGCCCGGCCAGTCGCGAACGGAGGGCGCTGAACTCCGTGAAGCTCGAAAGCGGATCCGGCTGCTCGAGCAGGAGAACGAGGTGCTGCGTCGGGCGGCGGCGTATCTGTCGCAGGCGAACCTGCCGGGAAAAGGTTCTACCCGCTCGTGACTGAGCTCGCCGCTGCGGGGATCCCCGTGACGGTGACGTGCCGGGTCCTCAAGCTCGCTCGTCAGCCCTACTACCGGTGGCTGGCCGACCCGATCACCCTCAGCGAGGTGACCGAGGCGTATCGCGCGAACGCGTTGTTTGACGCGCACCGTGATGACCCCGAGTTCGGGCACCGACTCCTCGCCGATGAAGCACGCGACGCCGGCGAGCCGATGGCGGACCGCACCGCGTGGCGGATCGCGTCGGCCAACGGTTGGTGGTCCGCTTTCGGCAAGAAGCGGGGCCGGGGCGGCAAGAAGCCCGGCCCGGCGGTGCACGACGATCTCTGCACCGTGACCGACGAGCGCGGGCGGGTGCGACACGAGTTCATTGCGGACGGCCCGAACGAGTTGTGGCTGACCGACATCACCGAGCACAAGACTGCCGAGGGCAAGCTCTACCTCTGCGCCATCAAAGACGTGTTCGCGAACCGGATCGTCGGCTACTCGATCGACTCCCGAATGAAATCGAGTCTGGCCGTGAACGCGCTCAACAACGCAGCCCGGATGCGCGGCGACGTCGCCGGCTGCGTGGTCCACAGCGACCGAGGATCGCAATTTCGAAGCCGGAAGTTCCTCCGTGCTCTGGCCCGCCACCGCATGGTCGGTTCGATGGGCAGAGTCGCGTCGTGCGGCGACAACGCCGCGATGGAATCCTTCTTCAGCCTGCTGCAGAAGAACGTCCTCAACCGCCGCTCCTGGACTACCCGCGAGCAGCTGCGCATCGCGATCGTGACCTGGATCGAGCGGACCTACCACCGGCGACGTCGACAAGCAGCGCTCGGCCGTTTGACCCCGGTCGAATTCGAGGTCATCATGAACACGCCAGCCGCACTGGCTGCGTGACTACAACCTGTCACCTATCCGTGCAGCAGACCC
>NZ_JBSHJY010000093.1:0-1128 GCF_053619715.1 Agromyces sp. NPDC055520
GGCCCCCGCCGCGCGCATCGCCGGGAACGTCAGCAGCATCTCGGTGGTCGATCGACCCCGAGGCATCCGCTCGTTTCATATGCGGCGGGCGGAACCGTCATTGCGGGGCGGACGGAACCGTCATGCCGGGGCGGGAGGAACGCGCGCGCCCTCCACGGGAAATATGCATGTGCATCGGAGGTTCTTCTCAGAGTCGATGCGTACCGTTGCTGAGGTTGTCTCGAACCTGACTCAGAAAATACGTAACGCACCCCACACATGACTCCCCCCAAGCACGGCCGCCGCGCGGCCACCACCAGCCCTGCCCGCCCGAAGCTCCGCCCGCTCGAACCGCTCTCGCTGCGACCCGTGTTGTCGGTCGTCGCGATGTCGTTCGCCGCCGCCATGATGGTCGCCACGAGCGTGCCGGCTCTCGCGATCACCGCGACCGACACCGTGGAACGCGTGTCGGTGTACGCTCCGCCCGAAGACACGATCGCAGCGGCCGACCCGCAGTCGCTCGAGGTCGGCAGTGAGGCCGTCATGTCGCAGCTCGCGGCCGAGCAGTACGACGTCGTGGCGGCACCGCCGCCCATCGTGTCGCAGGTCGCGAACCTCGGCAGCGTGGCGCTCATCGACACCGACGCGATCGTCTGGCCGGTGCTGACGCCCGAGAAGCGCAGCAGTGGATTCGGGCCGCGCTCGGCTCCGTGCGCGGGATGCTCGACCAACCACGACGGCGTCGACTTCAACCCCGGCAACGGCACCCCCGTGATGTCGATCGCCGACGGCGTGGTCGTGCTCGCCACCGAGAACGGCGGCGGCCTCGGCGTCAACGTCGAGGTGCAGCACAACATCGGCGGCGAGCTCATCACGAGCTCGTACGCGCACATGCAGTACGGCTCGATCGCCGTCTCGGTGGGGCAGCAGGTCACCGCGGGCCAGCAGGTCGGCGTGGTCGGCTCGACCGGGCAGTCGACCGGGCCGCACATGCACCTCGAGATGTTCGGCACCGACGGGGTGCGCTTCGACGGCTTCGCCTGGCTGGCGGCGCACGTCGGCTGAACTGAGCTCCGACGTTCGAGTTGCGCGTTCAGGGGATTCGGGCGACACGCCTGGCTGGGGGCTCCGCACGGCGGCGTGTCGCCC